>JAXJUX010000303.1:0-29721 GCA_036308845.1 Ruminococcus sp. | reverse complement strand
TTATTTGTAGCTTTTCTTCAGAACAGATCATTGAGTTTTGATGAAAAAATTCATATCATTGCAAAAGGTGTAGGCGAAGACAATATTATTACCATGTGTTTAATTTTCCTGGCTGCAGGTGCATTTTCCGGTGCGGTTACAGCAGCAGACGGAGCGTCCAGTACTGTAAATCTGGGACTTTCCATTATTCCGGCATCCTTGGCAGTGCCTGGAATTTTTATCATTGGATGTTTTATTTCTATTTCTATGGGAACATCCATGGGAACCGTTGGTGCACTGGCGCCTATCGCCATTGAAATTAGCCAGAAAACAGGTATTTCTTTAGCTATCTGTATCGGTGCCGTTATGTGTGGTGCGATGTTTGGTGACAACTTATCCATGATTTCCGATACGACTATTGCAGCTGTTAAGACACAGGGCTGTGAAATGAAAGATAAATTCAAAGAAAACTTTTTGATCGTATTGCCGGCAGCAATTATTACCATTATTTTG
The DNA here is from genome assembly GCA_036308845.1 of Ruminococcus sp. Classification (GTDB taxonomy): domain Bacteria; phylum Bacillota; class Clostridia; order Lachnospirales; family Lachnospiraceae; genus Oliverpabstia. The sequence goes on along the minus strand of JAXJUX010000303.1, from coordinate 29,229 downwards.
TTCGCAGTATTGACAAGCGGTACAAACTTCCAGATGAGCGACGATTATACATACAACATTTTCCAGGTACTTCCTTATGTGGTAGTTCTGGTTGGTGCTCTGATCGGTATCAACGTATTCCTTGTACTGATCGCTGGTACCGTTCTTTCCGTAGTTGTTGGTGTTGCTACTGGAACGATTGCATTATCCAATGTATTTACTGTTATGGCACAGGGCGCTGACGGAAGCGGCGGTATCATGGGAATGTATGATATTACAGTTATTTCTATCATCGTTGCCTGCATCGTTTCTTTGGTAAAAGAAATGGGTGGTATTCAGTTTATTCTGGATTTCATCAAGAAAAGAATTAATGGCAAAAAAGGTGGAGAACTTGGTATTGCTGCACTGGCATTGTTGATTGATATGTGTACAGCGAACAATACAGTAGCGATTGTTATGGCAGGTCCAATTGCCAAAGAAATCAGTGACGAATATGGCATTTCTCCAAAAAGAAGTGCATCCTTACTGGATATGTTTACTTCTGTAGGACAGGGATTGATTCCTTATGGTGCACAGTTGCTTTTGGCGGCTGGTACGACAGGACTTACACCATTCCAGATTATTCCATATTGCTATTACCCGATTTTGATGGCAGTGAGTGGTGTGATATTTATTTTATTTATTAAAAACAAAAATTAATGTAGAATTTCTACAAAATAAAGGAGGCAGAAAATATGAGAACATTTGAAAAATCTTCTAAACTGGACAATGTATTATATGATGTGAGAGGACCTGTAGTGGATGAGGCCGCCAGAATGGAAGCGAATGGTCTTAATATTTTGAAACTGAATATTGGTAATCCTGCACCATTTGGCTTCAATGCTCCCGAAGAAGTAATTCTGGATATGCGACAGTCTTTATGGGATTGCCAGGGATATTCTGATTCAAAAGGCTTGTTTTCTGCAAGAAAAGCAATCATGCAGTACTGTCAGTTGAAAAAGATTCCTGGAGTAACTATGGACGATATCTATACGGGAAATGGTGTCAGCGAATTGATCAACCTTTGTATGCAGGCATTGTTAAATGACGGCGACGAAATTTTGATTCCATCTCCAGATTATCCGCTTTGGACAGCAACAGCAACATTGGCTGGTGGAAAAGCAGTTCATTATATTTGTGATGAAGAATCTGATTGGTATCCGGATATAGCCGATATCAGAAGCAAAATCACAGACAAAACAAAAGCGATTGTAATTATCAACCCAAACAACCCAACAGGTGCTTTGTATCCGGATGATATTTTAAAGGAAATCATCAAAATTGCCCGTGAATTTAATCTGATTATTTTCTCCGATGAAATTTACGACAGACTGGTTATGGATGGGCTGAAACACACATCCATCGCTTCACTGGCACCAAAGGATGTGTTCTGTGTAACATTCAGTGGTTTGTCCAAATCCCATATGATCGCAGGATTCCGTGTGGGTTGGATGGTACTCAGCGGAGCAAAAGAAAGAGCATCCGGTTATATTGAAGGATTGAAGATGCTTTCCAATATGCGTCTTTGTTCCAATGTTCCTGCACAGTCCATTATTCAGACTGCATTGGGCGGATATCAGAGTGTAGAAGAATATCTGGTTCCAGGCGGAAGAATTTATGAACAGAGAGAATGTATTTACAAAATGTTAAATGACATTCCAGGAATTACAGCAAAGAAACCAAAAGCAGCATTTTATATCTTCCCTAAAATCGATACAGCGAAGTTTAATATCACAAATGATGAAAAATTTGCATTTGATCTGCTTCGTGAAAAACGTATCCTGATCGTTCCAGGAAGTGGGTTCAACTGGCATGAACCAGATCATTTCCGTGTGGTATATTTACCACGTGTGGCTGATTTGGAAAAAGCATCAAGAAAAATTGGAGAATTTTTGGAAACTTATCGTCAGTAATAACGAAATCCCGATAGTAAATCTATCGGGATTTTTTGTGAAAAGAAATCTGAGTAGTTTTCAGTAATATCATAAGTTTTCAGCTGAAAATTATTCCTGTACATGATCCAAACCCTGCGCAAGAATGGTAGAAATATGTGCATCCGCTAAAGAATAATATACGGTTTTTCCGTCTCTGCGGAATTTTACCAATGCAGACTGCTTTAATACTCTGAGCTGATGGGAAATGGCACTTTGCGTCATGCCGAGAACTTCTGCAATATCACAGACACACAATTCGCCAGAGGACAAGGCATATAAAATACGGATACGGGTAGGATCGCCAAATACTTTATAAAGATCTGCTAATTTATATAAAATCTCGTCAGCAGGCGGTTCGGCTGGAAGATGAAGATGGTGATGGTGGCAAACATCACAAAGATCAATTTCAGTTTCTGGCGTTGGCTGTATTTGTTCTGAATTCATAAAGTCACCTGCTTTTCTACTAATTTCTTAAGTATGCTCCTGTGAGCATTACGTGATACAAGCCTTGCGGGCAGTGTCATCATGTATAGTTTAATGGAAAAAAAGATTAGAGTCAAGAGCGGATGATATGGTTGACAAGTGGGAAGGCATATGATAAAGTGATTGTAGTTAGAAGAGACTAACCACAACCATGTGGTTATTATTTTTGAAATGAGAGTTAGATAGAACTAACAATGGAGGTTTTTTATGAGCGTTGTTATTATTGGTGGAAATGAATGCATGGTCTGTCAGTATCAGGAAATATGTAAAAAACATGGATGTAAAGCAAAGATATTTGTAAAAGAAAAAAGTGGATTTAAGAAAAAACTGGGCTCACCGGATTTGATGATTTTATTTACAAACACTGTTTCTCATAAAATGGTAAACAGTGCGGTGACGGAAGCAAAAAGAAATAAAATAAAGATTGCTCGTGCGCATTCAAGCAGTGCAGCTGCATTGATTAGTGTTTTGAAAGAGCATGGTGTGGCATAATCACACAATTGTAAGACAAATGATAGAAAATGTAAGAAAAAGTTAAATGTTACGAAAATATAAAATAAAATTGAAAAAATATTGCGAAAGAGGTTGAAATACTATCTATAATCATGTTATTATATGTTAGGAATGTTGTAAATGTTACACAAAAATTACATAGAATTAGGAGAGATTTGATGAAAAAAAGGATTGTATGTTTCGTACTTGGACTTGTAATGATGTTGTCATCGACTATGACCGTTTTCGCTAAGACAGAAGCACAGCTCAAGCAGGAAAAAAGTCAGGCAGAAAATCAATTGAGTAATACAAATGATAAAATTGATGAATTATCAGAAAAACAGACACAGATTCAGGCAGAAATTAATGCACTGGACGCAGACCTGGTTGATTTGATGATTCAGATTGATGCAACCAAAGCAGATATTCAGTTGACAGAGTCTAATATTCAGACAACACAGAATAATATTACAGCTAAAGAACAGGATATCGAAGCAAAAAAGGTTGAAATTGAAGAAACGAAAGAAGAATTAGCTATTGCAGAAGCAAATAGAGACCAGCAGTATCAGGATATGAAAACTCGTATTCAGTATATGTATGAAAATGGTGGTAATTCTGCATGGGTAAACATGATTTTTGGTAATGGAAGTTTATCTTCTTTATTGAACCGTGTGGAATATGCACAGAGCATGCATGAATACGACAGAGACAGTTTAGACAAGTTCAAAGCTGTTGTTAATCAGGTAACTGAATTAAAAGAAAGTCTGGAAAATCAGAAAACAGAGTTGGAAAATCAAAAAACCGAATTGGAAAATCAGAAAAGTGAACTGGAAAGCCAGAAAGCATCTCTGGTAAGTCAGAAAAATGACTTGGAGTATCAGGAAGCTGATTTGAATGATCGTTTGGAACAGAAAAAAGCTACAAGTGAAAATTATGAAGAACAGATTGCAACAGCAAAATCACAGGCAGCTCAGATTCGCAGTCTGATTCAGCAGCAGGAAGCAGAGATTCAGCGTTTGGCTGAAGAAAGAAGAGCAGCAGAAGAAGCAGCTCGCTTGGCAGCGGAAGAAGCGGCTCGTCAGGAAGCAGCTCGTCAAGAAGCAGCAAGACAGCAGGCGGCGGCTAACTCATCAAGTTCTTCAAGTAGTTCCAGTAGCTCCAGCAATTCAAGTTCTTCAAGCAGCTCCAACAGCTCCAGCAGTTCAAGCTCTTCAAGCAGCTCTGGTAGTTCTAGTAGCTCAAGCAGTAGCTCTTCCAGTACAAATAAGTCTGGTGTAACGGGACAGCAGATTGTAAATTATGCATGTCAGTTTGTTGGTAACCCATATGTTTGGGGTGGAAATTCCTTGACAAACGGTATTGACTGTTCCCACTTTGTATATCAGGTTTTGAAAAACTGTGGAGTATACAGCGGTGGATATGAAACATCTGCAGGATGGAGAGATAACGGAACAAAAGTAAGCAGTTTATCAGCAGCGCAGGCAGGTGACGTTATTTGTTATTCTGGACATGTTGCTATTTATGATGGAAATGGATACCTTGTTGAAGCAAAAGGAAGCAAATGGGGAATCACCCATGACAGAAAGGCTACATATTCAACAATTTTAGCAATTCGTAGATTTGTGTAACGAAAGATAAGACCTCTGGATTCGTCCAGAGGTTTTCTTATTTGTAATTCGTGAGGGTATAGGAATCCTTCCCTACCCTCCGAATTACAAATAAGTACAAATTTGTATAGCAATCAGGAGAAGAGAGTGTTATAATATATTCAATATTGGCACTCGATTAAAATGAGTGCTAACAACAAAGGAGGAAACATGATGTTAACAGTACCTATTTATGATCTTCTGGTATTGCCAGGAGTAACGTTTTTCTTTAAAAATGATATGTTTCCGGGGGAGAAGATTACAGCCGAGCAGGTAGGACAGGATATTTTGTTTATTATGGTGAAGTCAGAAAAAGCCAGGACAGAATTCATTCCGGAAGATATTTATCCAATCGGTATTAGTGGTAAGATTGAAGGAGTGGATGAAGAAGGAAATGTAAGAATCCGTTCCAAAGAAAGAGTAGAGATTTCAGATTTGGAAATGACACCAGATGGTGTTACGGCTACGGCTGCGATTTGTCTGGATCTGGATGACTTATCGGAAAAAGAAGAAAAGCAGAAGTTTGAAAAGATAAAGAAAGAATTTTTGGGACTTTCCAGACAATATCAGTGGGGAGCCATGGCAAGAAGTTTTATTTTGCAGTGGAAAAATCTGAATGAACTTGCGGGTGCTTTATCTCCATATATGACGTTGAGTTGGGATGAAAAGTATGAGATTTTGGAAAATGATTCCAGAAAAGAGCGAAGCGAAAAAATTGAAGAAGCCGTGTACGAGCTGTTGGAAGTTTTTCGGGTAGGAGAAGAAGCGGAAGTTGCGCAGAAAGAAAAGCAGGAAAGCTCCTATCGGGAAATGGCTCTGAAAAAACAGATTGAATTTTTGCAGCAGCAGCTGGATGATCTGCATCCGGAAAATGAAACGGATGTAAGAAAATTTGAAAAGAAAATCAATGAATCCAAGATGAATCCGGAAGCCAGAAAAGAAGCGGAAAAAGTATTGAACCGTATGAAACAGGAAGGCAAAGATGGACACGAATACGGCATGCTGTATGATTATCTGGATTTTGTCACAAGCCTTTCCTGGGAAACGAAGGAAGTGCCGGAAATTGACTTAGTAAAAGCAGAAGAAATTCTGGACAGCGACCATTTTGGATTGAAAAAGATCAAAGAGCGTATTATTCAGGAAATCGCTGTTATGAAATTAAATAAGAAACAGGCAGGTTCCATTTTGTTATTTGTGGGACCTCCGGGAACTGGTAAGACAAGCATTGGTCAGAGTATTGCCAAGGCTTTGCAGAGAGAATATGTTCGTATCAGTTTGGGCGGCATTCGTGATGAAGCGGAGATTCGTGGACACAGAAGAACTTATGTGGGAGCGATGCCAGGCCGCATCATGGAAGGAATCAAACGAAGCGGTGTAAAAAATCCGGTTGTGATTCTGGATGAGGTGGATAAACTGGCGAAGGAATTCAGTGGTGATCCGGCAAGTGCATTGTTGGAAGTACTGGACCCGGAACAGAATTTTAGCTTCACAGACCACTATATGAATGTACCTTATGATTTGTCGGATGTATTTTTCATTTGTACAGCCAATTCCATGGATACGATACCAGAACCATTGTTAAACCGTATGGAAGTGATTTCCTTTTCAGGCTATACAGCAATTGAGAAATTCCATATTGCTAGAAAGCATTTGCTTCCAAAATCCATGAAGGAAATGGGACTGAAAGCACAAAATCTGAAAGTGACAGACGGAGCCATTGAAAAAATCATCGAAGAATATACTGCAGAGTCGGGTGTACGTAGTCTGAAAAAGCAGATGGATGTGTTGTGCAGAAATGTGGCAGTGCGACTTGTAAAAGGTGAACAAAAGAGCTTTACTATCAGTGAAAAGAGAGTAAAAGAATTCTTGGGTAAAAAAGCGATGCATCACGAGAAATGTCTGGAGTGTGAGACTCCGGGTGTTTCTACGGGACTTGCGTGGACCAGTGCAGGCGGAGCCATTTTGTTTATGGAAACCATGTTTACACCGGGAAAAGGCGAGATAAAAATTACGGGACAATTGGGCGATGTGATGAAAGAGTCTGCACAAATCGCCGTAACTCTGATAAAATCATTATATCCGGAGATGGCAGAAAAACTGACAAAAAACAATCTGCATATCCATGTGCCGGCGGGTGCGGTTCCAAAAGATGGTCCATCTGCGGGAATTACACTGGTGACTGCTTTGGCATCTCTGGTGACAGGAAAAGTGGTGGATACGAAGCTTGCCATGACAGGTGAAATTTCATTGCGCGGTGAAGTGATGCCAATCGGTGGTTTGCCGGAAAAACTGATGGCGGCTCAGCGTGCGGGCATTGAAAAAGTCCTGATTCCTTATGAAAATGTAGAAGATTTGGAAGACGTGGCAGAGGAAGTGAAGAATGCTCTGGAAATTATTCCAGTGAGACGAATTCAGGAAGTATTGCACCATGCATTTTTAAAATGTGAAGAATAAGAGGATAAAAGCATGCAGTTGGTGGAAAAACTAATTACTGAAAGAAACTTATCCAAAGAAGAATACCTGGAACTTTTGAATCATTGGGAAGATAAAGAACTACAGGAAAAATTGATACAGGAAGCGTTGTATCAGCAAAATAAATATTATGGAAAGAACGTATTTACCAGAGGACTGATTGAATTTACCAATTATTGTAAAAATAATTGCTATTACTGTGGGATTCGAAAGGGCAACCATAATGCAGCACGCTATCGTTTGACGAAAGAAGAAATTCTGGAATGCTGTGAACAGGGCTATGCCTTGGGATTTCGTACCTTTGTGCTGCAGGGTGGAGAAGACCCTTATTACACAGATGAACGAATCGTTGAGATTGTATCTGAAATCAAAAAGAATTACCCGGAATGTGCAGTGACATTGTCTATTGGTGAGAAAAGTAAAGAAAGTTATAAAAAATACAAAGACGCAGGGGCGGACCGTTATCTGCTTCGCCATGAAACTGCCAATGATGCGCATTATCGTAAATTGCATCCGGAAAGTATGAGCCTGGCTAACAGAAAACAATGTCTGTATAATTTGAAAGAATTGGGATATCAGGTTGGAGCCGGCTTTATGGTTGGTTCTCCGGGACAGACGATGGAAACACTGGCGGAAGATTTGGTATTTTTACAGGAACTGCAGCCAGCAATGGTGGGCATTGGGCCATTTATTCCACATCACGACACCCAGTTTAAGGACGAAAAAGCAGGCAGTGTGGATTTGACCATATTTTTACTTGCGGTTATTCGCGTGATGTTGCCGAAGGTCTTATTGCCGGCAACAACTGCACTGGGAACGATGGATCCGCTGGGGCGTGAGAAAGCCTTGCAGGTGGGTGCCAACGTAGTGATGCCAAATCTTTCTCCACTCAGTCACAGAAAACAGTATGAATTGTATGATAATAAGCTGCATACTGGGGATGAGGCGGCAGAGGCGAAAGCGGAGCTTGCGAAGCGATTTGCAAAAGTTGGTTACGTTCTGGTGGATGACCGCGGAGATGCCGTAGATTTTCAATAGGAGGAACTAAATGCAGAATCGATTTTCAAGAACAGAATTGTTATTTGGAAAAGAGAAAATGGAACGCCTGTATAACGCGAGAGTAGCCGTTTTCGGTGTAGGCGGTGTAGGTGGACATGCTGTGGAGGCGCTTGCCAGAAGCGGTGTGGGAACACTGGATTTGATTGATGATGATAAGGTGTGTCTGAGCAATCTGAATCGACAGATTATTGCAACGGAAAAGACGATAGGAAGATCAAAAGTTGAAGTTGCCAAAGAACGGGTTTTGGAGATTAATCCGGAAGCACAAGTCAATATTTATCCGACCTTTTATATGCCGGATACGGCCGGTCAGTTTGATTTTACACAGTATGATTATGTGATCGATGCCATCGATACGGTTACTGGGAAAATTGCTCTGGTGGAACAGGCCAATGCTGCAGGAACACCGATTATCAGTTCTATGGGTGCTGGTAATAAACTGGACCCAACGGCATTTCGGGTGACGGATATTTATAAAACAAATGTGTGTCCGCTTGCAAAAGTGATGCGCAGGGAATTGAAAAAGCGTGGGATTAAAAAATTGAAAGTAGTGTATTCCGAAGAAATACCGATGACGCCAATCGCAGCTGAGGAAGAATCGGCACCGGAAGACAGTACCCATGCAAAACGCCGACAGACACCGGGAAGTGTGGCATTCGTGCCATCTGTAGTAGGGTTGATCATTGCCGGCGAAGTGATTAAGGATTTGACGAAAGACAAATAGTAAGTTTTGTTTGAGAACATAAAATGGGTAAACAGCAAAAAACAAATGATGGAGGAGAATGTGTATGGAAATGGGAAGATTACAACGAATTCTCGATAAAATGCAGGAGGCGAATCTGCCGCAGATGATTATTTCTGACCCAGTGGCAATCTTTTACCTGACCGGGGCATGGATTCATCCGGGAGAGAGATTGCTGGCATTGTATCTGAGAACAGATGGCAACCATAAATTGATCATCAATGAATTATTTCCACAGGAAAAAGATTTGGGTGTGGAACTGGTATATTATAACGATATTCAGGATGGCGTGGAAATCCTCAGTCAGTATGTGGATAAAAATCAGCCGATGGGAATTGATAAAATCTGGCCGGCAAAGTTTTTGCTTCGTCTGCAGGAATTGGGCGGCGGAAGTTCATATGTGAATGCTTCCCCAATCGTAGACAGAATCCGTATGATCAAAGACGAAAAAGAACAGGAACTGATGCGAAAATCCTCTTTGATCAACGATGAGGTAATGGAAAAATTGATTCCATGGGTTTCTAAAGGATTGAGCGAGCAGGGACTGAGTGACAAAGTAAAAGAATTGTATCAGGAAGCGGGATGCGAGGGGCTTTCTTTTGAGCCAATCACGGCGTATGCAAAAGGTGCTGCAGATCCACATCATATGACGGACAATACCAAAGGGAAATATGGAGACTGCGTGGTTTTGGATATCGGCGGGTTTAAAGACAATTACGCATCGGATATGACAAGAACCGTGTTTTTAGGTGCTGTTTCCGAACGTCAAAAAGAAATTTATAATATTGTTCTGGAGGCAAATCTGCGAGGCATTGCGGCAGCAAAAGCAGGAAATCGTATGTGTGACGTGGATTTGGCAGCTAGAAATTATATCGAAGAAATGGGCTATGGAAAATATTTTACCCACAGAACCGGACATTCCATCGGCCTGGAGGATCATGAATTGGTGATGTTTCTTCTGTTAATGAAGATGTGATTCAGGTGGGACAGTGCTTTTCTGTGGAACCGGGAATTTATCTGTCGGAAGAAGGCATTGGTGTGCGCATTGAGGATTTGGTACTGATTACGGAAGATGGTAACGAGGTACTGAATAAATTTACGAAAGACATCATCGTAGTTCCAGTGGAAGAATAAATGAATGAGATAAAAATAATTAGAAGCAATCGTAAAACGATGACATTGGAAATTACAGCCGATGGACAGATCATCGTGCGGGCACCGCTGCGGATGAAAAATGAGCAGATTCGTTCCTTTGTACAACAAAAGCAGAGTTGGATAGAAAAGCATCTGGCAGAGATTGAAAATCGGAAAAGCGAACAGAAGAAACGGCAGATTTCTATGGAAGAATTGCATCTGCTGGCCGAAAAAGCCTGTAAAGAATTGCCGCCGAAAGTGGAAAGGTATGCAAAGCAGATTGGTGTTACATATGGGCGGATTACCATACGCAACCAAAAGACTCGATGGGGAAGCTGCAGCAGCAAAGGCAATCTGAATTTTAACTGTTTGCTGATGCTGTTTCCAGAAGAAATTCAGGATTACGTGATTGTGCATGAACTTTGCCATCGAAAAGAAATGAATCATTCGTCTGTGTTTTGGCGTGAGGTAGAAAAAATATTGCCAGATTATAAGGAGCGAAGAAAGATGCTCAAAGAACTGGGCAGTACGATTGACATGTCGTGAAGAATGTGCGAAAATTTTCGTAACTATTTAGCAGAGCATAAGTTTCCGCAAAGTATACGGTGTAAGCTTGCTTACAAATAGTATGCTTTACGGAAACTTGTATTCGGCGTTTCGTCGAATTCGCAATTTCGGTATAAAAGTGAGGGAACAAAATGATAGCAAAAAGAATCGAAGCATTGCGTGCAGAAATGAAAAAAAGAAACATTTCTGTTTATGTAATTCCGACAGCGGATTTTCATGAATCCGAGTATGTAGGGGAATATTTTAAAGCCAGAAAATTCATGACTGGATTTACTGGTTCTGCTGGTACAGCAGTGATTACCATGGATGAAGCCGGACTTTGGACTGATGGAAGATATTTTGTACAGGCTGCACAGCAGCTTTCCGGTACACCAGTGACTCTTTTCAAAATGGGCGAGCCAGATGTGCCAACGGTAGACGAATATGTGGAAGAAAAATTAGGTGCTGGTGAATGTCTGGGATTTGACGGCAGAGTGGTCAATGCCACATGGGGAAAACGTCTGGAAAAGATTGCACAGGATAAAGGTGCTTCTTTGATGGTGGAAGAAGATTTGGTGGATTTGATCTGGGAAGATCGTCCGGCAATGGCATGTACACCAATTATGATTTTGGACGAACAGTATTCTGGTAAAAGCACAAAAGAAAAACTGGAAGATGTGAGAGCCTGCATGGAAGACAAAGGTGCAGATGTACATTTACTTTCCTGCTTATATGATATTGCATGGCTTCTGAATGTGCGTGGCAGAGACATCAGCCATGTGCCGGTTGTATTATCTTATCTTGCCATGAGCGAAGAAAAATGCATCTGGTTTATGCAGGAGCAGGCAGTGACAGAAGAAGTACGTGCATATTTGAATGAAAATCAGATTGAGACACGCCCATACAATAGTTTCTTTGATTATGTAAAAGAAATTCCGGCAGGCACAAACGTATTGGCTGACAGTTCCGTATTGAATTACAGAGTCGCAAACAGCATTCCAGAAGAAGTAAATGTGATTCAGGATGTAAATCCAACTGTTCTGATGCGTTCCATCAAAAATAAGACAGAGATGGAAAATACCCGTAAAGCACATATCAAAGATGGTGTTGCTGTGACAAAATTCATGTACTGGCTGAAAAAGAATACAGGAAAAATTCCAATGACAGAGATTTCTGTATCCGATTATCTGGCTGATCTTCGTGCCCAGCAGGATGGATTTTTGGATCTGAGTTTTGATACCATTTCTGCTTATGGCGAACATGGTGCATTGTGTCATTACAAAGCAACTCCGGAAAGTGACAAAGAAATTAAACCAGAAGGATTTTTGTTGGTGGATTCCGGCGGACATTATATGGAAGGAACCACAGATATTACCAGAACATTTGCAATGGGGCCACTGACAGATAAAATGAAAGATTATTTTACTCGTGTCTGCCGCGCAACCTTAAATCTGGCAAATGTTAAATTCCTGTATGGCTGCAACGGCCGCAACTTTGACTATGTAGCCCGTGAACCATTCTGGGAAGTTGGTCTGGACTTTAACCATGGAACCGGGCATGGGGTTGGACACATTCTAAATGTACACGAAGGTCCACAGGGATTTAGATGGAGAAGCATTCCAGGAAAAAATGAAGTGCATAACTTTGAAGAAGGTATGATCACTACCGATGAACCAGGTATTTATCTGGAAGGTGAATTTGGAATCCGTACAGAAAATGAACTGTTGTGCCGCAAAGGTGAGAAAAATCAGTACGGACAATTCATGTATTTTGAAAATCTGACCTATGCACCAATCGATCTGGATGCAATCGTTCCAGAGCAGATGACAAGTGTGGAAAGAAAACGCCTGAACGATTACCATGCAAGTGTGTATGAAGTGATTTCTCCATATCTGAATGAAGAAGAAAAAGAATGGCTGAAGGAATATACGAGAGAGGTTTAAAAACCAGGTTGTGTTTAAGAAAAATATATGGTATAGTTTTGACAAGTGAATAAGAAATGATGGGTGTCGATGAATTTTCATCGGTGAAAAGGGAAGCAGGTGCAAATCCTGCACGAACTCGTCGCTGTAAAGTCGGAGCTTTGTTTTAACAAGTCACTGAGTATGATCGGGAAGACAAGATAAAGTGTTGAGGACTAAGTCAGAAGACCTGCCCATGATTGTTTGTGGAACCACGAGTAATTGGTTGAAGCATAGAACCTATGTGAAATAAGGAAGTATATTCTTATGAAAGACCTTTTGCCAATGGCGAGAGGTCTTTTTTTGGCTAACTTTTACTTCCATTCTCCGGTAATTGCCACATGATATTCACGAAAATTTATATGCAAATGCAAAGGAGAAAAAAGATGAAAAACAAAAAAGTAATCAGTGTAGTAGCTTTAGTAGTATTAATTGTAGCATTGGCCGGTATTTATCTGGCAACAAGCAAAAAACCAGAAGCACAGAGTGGAAGCAAAGCAATAACCATCGAAGTTGTAGATTCTGAAGGAGAAACAACTGCATATGAAGTAAAAACAGATGCAGAATATTTGAGCCAGGCAATGGAAGAAGCAGAAGGTCTGGAGTTTGAAGGCGAAGATGGTGACTATGGTCTGGTTATTTACACTGTGAATGGTGAATATGCAGATTATAATACCAATGGAGCATACTGGAGCTTAATGGTCAATGGTGAATATGGAAACTATGGTGCAGACAGCCAGCCGGTAGCCGATGGAGATACTTTCCAGATTGTTTACACACCGGCAGAATAATCTGGAAGAACACTGGCATTTTTAGCCGAATTATGATATGATATACCAAACTGAAAGAAAACCTTATTGAGTGCAAGCTTGATAAGGTTTATCTCATTAATATGATGTGGTTTTAGAAATTCAAATCATGAAGTACGGGAATTTCTATGTCATATGATGAAAATGAATAAAACATTAGAAAACGGAAAGCCGGGGGATATCATGAACGAGATAATGAGAGAAGAGTTAAAAGACTACACAAAGAAAAAAGAGTATTTGATCTGTATGGATTCTGATGGTTGTGTGATGGATACGATGGAAGTAAAACATATGCGTTGTCTGGCACCATGCCTTGTACATATCTGGGAATTGGAAGAATTTAGAGATGAAATGCTTCATTTATGGCGTGATATCAATATGCTGAGCCAGTATCGTGGTGTGAACAGATTTAAAGCATTGGCAATTGTATTAAAAAATATTCATGAAAACTATCAGCGTATTGAAGGACTGGATGAATACGTAGCGTGGGTAGAAAGTGCGATTGAGCTGTCACCGGAAACACTGGAACCAGCTTACGAAGCCAGTGGAAATATCTGTATGAAAAAAGCATTGGAATGGTCTTCTATGGTTAATCAGGCGATGGCCATGGTATCCGAACATAAAAAAGTACCATTCGACGGTGTGGAAGAAGCGCTGGAAGCAGTTCATGAAGATGTGGATATTGTGATTGTGACTGCGGCAAACAGAACGGAAGTGGAAAAAGAATGGAAAAATGCGCATATCGATCAGTATACAGATTTTCTGATGTCTCAGGAAACAGGAATTAAGAGTGAGTGTTTGAAAGGTCTTGTGGACAAAGGATATGCACCGGATCATGTGATGATGATTGGGGATGCACCGGCAGATTTGGAAGCTGCGAAGGAAGCTGGCGTTATGTTTTATCCAGTTTTGGCAGCGCGCGAGTCTGAATCCTGGAAAGATTTTCCTGATGTAGTAAAATGCTTTACAGAAGGAAACTTCACAGAAGAAGTGCAGGAAGAATGGATTCATAAATTTTATAAAAATTTGCGAATGGAATAAATGAACAGACATTGAACATTCTGTAAAGCTTTTCTAAGGTGCGCATTTTTGATTGCAAACAGCGGGAAAAATGATTATAATGAGAAAAGAATTTCGTGTATAAGTGAGACGTTTTGTTTCATGAATGATAGTGGAGGAATAGATAATGAGAAAAACAGTATTTGCTGAGAAAGCTCCTGCAGCAGTAGGACCATATGTACATGCAGTAGAAACAGAACAGTTGGTATTTACATCCGGACAGTTGGGATTGGATCCGGAAACAGGTGTATTGCCAGAAGGAATCGAAGCACAGACACATCAGGCTCTGAAAAATCTGGGAGCAGTTCTGGAAGCAGCAGGACTGGGTTATGCTGATGTAGTTCGTACGATGGTATTTTTGGATAACATGGATGATTTTGCAGTTGTGAATCAGATTTATGCAGAATACTTCAAAGAAGCAGCACCTGCACGTTCCTGTGTAGAAGTTGCTCGTCTGCCAAAGGGCGGTCTGATTGAAATCGAAGCAATCGCTGCAAAATAATTGTAAATGATTTTACTGACGAAAGAGGAACCTGTTTGAAATCGCAAACATTGTGAGTCAAACAGGTTTTCTACTATCAAGGGTCAGAAGAATTTTCATAAAGGAAATGTATAGATGAATTTTAAATTGACGATTGAATATGATGGAACACGTTACGATGGCTGGCAGCGTCAGCGAACCACCGAGCAGACCATTCAGGGGAAAATCGAGAGAGTTTTGTCGAGAATGACAGACAAAGAAATTGAAATCGATGGTGCAGGAAGAACGGATGCAGGAGTTCATGCGAAAGCGCAGGTTGCCAATGTGCATCTGGCACCACACTGGAAACCAGAGCAGATTCAGCAGTATCTGAATGAATATTTGCCGGATGATATTGGTATTGTATCGGTGGAGGAAGTTTCGGAGCGATTTCATGCCAGATTGTGGGCCACAGGAAAGTGCTATTCCTATCGTATCGGAACGGACAAGAAAAAATGTGTATTTGACAGAAAATACAGATACCCATTGGGGAAAACTCTGGATGTAGAAGAGATGCGAAAAGCTGCGTCTGTTTTGCTGGGAACCCATGATTTTAAGGCATTTTGTGGGAATCCAAAGATGAAAAAGTCCACGGTAAGAACAATCGAAGAAATCCGTATTGAGGAATATCCTCATGAAATTAAGATCGTATACAAAGGAAATGGCTTTTTGCAGTATATGGTACGAATTTTGACAGGAACACTGATTGAAGTGGGACTTCATGAGCGTTCTGCAGACAGTATCCAGCAGTTATTGGATGGACAGGAAAGAAAATATGCGGGAGCGACAGCGCCGGCACAGGGATTATGTCTGGAAGAAGTATATTACGACAGAAAATAATGAAACTGTCTAAGGAATTGCAGAGACGCAGAGAAAGAAGTTTTGCTTCGGAAATGCGCCTTGCGTAGAGTTCATAAGCGAACTCTTTGGTCTAAAGGATGGTATGACACAGAAGAAAGGTAATACAGTTACATGAGAGATTGGAGTACATGGCCGGAAGAATATTACAAAACAACAGATCCGGAAGAACGTTATGAAATATTGACGGAGCGTCTGGAATCCGGCGAAGCAGAGGAAAAAGACCAGATTCGTATGAAATTCTGGGAACTGCGTTACGCAAAAAGAGATAAAATGCCAGAAGGAGTGGATTATTTTATCCGATCCTGGATGGATTTATTTTATATGTCAAGAAAGCCGGGCAAGCCTACACTGGTAAAGAAACAGAGAAAAGAACTGGAAACCATCAAGCAGGATCTGGGATTTGTACTGGCTAAAGAATACGGTGTTTTGGGTGAAGAAGTGCTGTATGAAGAATTGTGTCATGGGGTTACATTTTATATGTCCCTTTGCGAAAAAGATACCAGATACAGCAGCCAGTTGCTTGGATTTATGAAATTGAAACAGGAAGCACTGGTAGAGAAAATCGGTGAAGAAGTATGGAAGATTTCCAAAGTAATTCCGGAAGTCTTTGCACAGGAAGAAGAATTTGCGATTTTTGCAAAAGCCTGCAAAGATTCTTTCTGGAAACGCTATCCAAAATTCAAAAAAGACGAAGCAATCAAATTAGAACGTTAAACTATAAGAATGCTTGAAATCTGCGTGAGGACAGGCTATAATGGGCGTTGAGAATAAGAAGTGCATGTCTGTATGTCGGAAAATTGTGGAAAACGAAAGCAAAAAACGTATACAGTGTGTATTTGAAACAGATAGAGATTAATATAACAGGAGCGAAGAACATGAGTACAGTAAAAACAAGATTTGCACCAAGTCCAACAGGAAGAATGCATGTTGGTAACTTAAGAACTGCTTTATATGCATATTTAGTAGCAAAACACGAAGACGGAACATTTATGCTTCGTATTGAAGATACAGACCAGGAAAGATTTATGGAAGGCGCACTGGAAATTATTTACCGCACACTGGCTAAAACTGGTTTGGTACACGATGAAGGTCCAGACAAAGACGGCGGTGTTGGTCCTTACGTACAGAGCGAACGTCAGGCACAGGGACTATATCTGGAATATGCAAAAAAATTGATTGAAACAGGAAATGCTTACTATTGTTTCTGTGACAAAGAACGTCTGGAAAGCTTGAGAACAGAAGTTTCCGGAAAAGAAATTTCCGTATATGACAAACACTGTCTGCATTTGTCCAAAGAAGAAATCGAAGCAAATCTGGCAGCAGGCAAACCATACGTTATCCGTATCAATATGCCAACAGAAGGAACAACAACATTCCATGACGAACTGTATGGAGATATCACAGTAGAAAACAAAGAACTGGATGATATGATCCTGATCAAATCCGACGGATATCCAACATACAACTTCGCAAACGTAATCGACGACCATCTGATGGGAATCACACACGTAGTAAGAGGAAATGAATATCTGTCTTCTGCACCAAAATACAACCGTCTGTATGAAGCATTTGGCTGGGAAGTACCAGCATACATTCACTGTCCATTGATCACAAATGAAGAACATCAGAAATTATCCAAACGTAGCGGACATTCTTCTTATGAAGATTTGATCGAACAGGGATTTTTGACAGAAGCAGTTGTAAACTTTGTTGCACTGCTGGGATGGAGCCCAGCTTCCGACAACGAAATCTTTTCTCTGGAAGAACTGGTAAAAGAATTCGATTATCACAGAATCAGCAAATCTCCTGCTGTATTTGACATGACAAAACTTCGTTGGATGAACAGCGAATACATGAAAAAAATGGATGACGAAGCTTTCTATGAAATGGCTCTGCCATATATGAAAGAAGTAATCTCCAAAGAATTGGATTTCAAGAAAATCGCAGCTATGGTGAAGACAAGAATCGAAGTATTCCCAGACATCAAAGATCATATTGATTTCTTTGAATCTGTACCAGAATATGACAATTCCATGTACGTACACAAAAAAATGAAAACAAACGAAGAAAAATCTTTACAGCTTTTACAGGAAGTATTGCCTCTGTTGGATGCACAGGAAGATTACTCCAACGATGCACTGTTTGAAATGCTTTCTGCATTTGCAAAAGAAAAAGGCTACAAAGTTGGTTTCGTAATGTGGCCAATCCGTACAGCACTTTCCGGTAAACAGATGACACCAGCAGGTGCTACAGAAATTCTTGAAATCTTAGGAAAAGAAGAAAGTAAAGCAAGAATTCAGGCAGCTATTGAAAAATTATCGTAACTATTTAGCAGAGCATGATAATGAATAAATTGCAGTATCAAGCTTGCTTGCATATAGCAATTTATTCATTATCGTATTCGGCTAAATTATTATTCATTGTAGGAATAGAAAATGAATTTTAATAAAGAACAACAACAGGCAGTGTCCCACAAAAATGGGGCACTGTTAGTTCTTGCCGGACCGGGTTCTGGTAAGACAGCGGTCATCACACACCGTACACAAAAGTTAATCACCGAATATCAGGTAGCTCCTTCTTCCATTCTGGTCGTGACCTTTACCAAAGCAGCAGCCAGACAGATGCGGGAGCGTTTTTTGAAATTAACGGGTGAATCCAGTACAGCAGTTACATTTGGGACATTTCATGGAATTTTTTATGGGATTTTGCGCCAGGCATACGGGATTTCCTCGAAAAATATTGCCAGCGAAGATGAAAGTTATCAGATTTTGCGAGATTTGCTTCAGAAAACTTCGATGGATGTGGAAGATGAGAATGATTTGCTGGAATCTTTGCGAAGAGAAATCAGTACCGTTAAAAATGGGCGGATTCCGCTGACGCATTATTATTCTGCCAGCTGTCCGGATGAAGAATTTCGCAAGATTTATCAGGCATATGAAACCAGACTGCATAGCAGACGGTTGCTGGATTTTGATGATTTGCAGGTGTATTGCTATCAGTTATTTCAGAAACATCCGGATATTTTGGCGGCATGGCAGAACAAATTTCGCTATATTTTGATTGATGAGTTTCAGGATGTGAACCAGCTACAATACGATATCATCAAGTTGTTGGCATTGCCGGAAAATAATCTGTTTCTGGTGGGAGATGATGACCAGTCGATTTATCGGTTCCGTGGAGCAAAGCCGGAAATCATGCTGAATGTTCCAAAGGACTATCCGGGCATGAAACAGGTGATTTTGCAGCAAAACTATCGATGCAGCGGTGAAGTGGTAGAAAAATCGCAAAATCTCATTCGCTGGAATGATGCCCGATTTGAAAAGGAATTACGAACGGACAATCCCGTTGGCAAGAAAATAGAAATTCGCTCATTTGAAAATGAAATGGAAGAAACGGCGTGGCTTGCCCGACAGATTCAAAAGGATTTGCAGGAAGGCTGTCCACACAATGAGATTGCAGTTTTGTTTCGAACCAATGTGGGAAGCCGCATGACGGTGGAACGTATGATGGAATACAATTTTCCGTTTACTATGCGGGATGTACTGCCAAACCTGTATGAACACTGGATAGCGAAAAATATGGTTTCCTATATGAAACTTGCCATGGGCGGCAGGGACAGGAGAGATTTTCTCGCGGTTATGAACCGCCCGAATCGCTACATTTCCAGAGAAGCCTGCTATGAAAGAGAAATGGTTTTTGAAATTCTTTACCAATATTACGAAGGAAAAGAATGGATGTACGATCGTATTGAAAAATTCGAGCATGATTTGAAAATGATGAAAAACATGACGCCGTATGCGGCGATCAATTATATCCGATTTGCGATTGGATACGAGGAATATTTAAAAGAATATGCTCAGTATCGGCGCATCAAAGTGGAAGAATTGCTGGATATTTTGCAGGAAATACAGGAAAGTTCCAAAGGATTTACAACGTTTCAGGAATGGTTCGACTATATGGAAGAATACAAACAAAAACTGCAGGAACAGGCAGAAAAGATTCGCCTGCAGACCGATGCGATTACGATTTCCACCTTACATAGTGTGAAAGGACTGGAGTATGACCGGGTGTATATTCTCGATGTGAATGAAGGAACCATGCCATATCATAAGGCAGTTTTGACACAGGAACTGGAAGAAGAACGCCGAATGTTCTACGTAGGCATGACAAGAGCCAGGAAAGAACTGCATTTGTATCATATACAGGAACGATTTGGTAAGAAACTGGAGCCATCCAGATTCCTGGCAGAGCTCGAGGAAGCGCCGGAAAGGAAGAAAAAAGCATGATTGTGGGATGGAAGAAATTGCCGGCGATAGTATCGGAGGGTTCTGCATTAGAAATCAGAAAAATGCAAAACCAGAGTAATTCTTTGGAAGGAAAAAAAATTCTTTACCAGTTGGTTTGGAAACAGTATGGGATTGATCTGACATTGGAAGAAAATCCCATTAGTATAATGGAAAAAGGAAAGCCATATTTGTGTAACCATCCGGATATTCACTTTAATATCAGCCATTCCAACGATTTGGTGGCTTGTGTAGTTGCAGATGCACCTGTCGGAATCGATGTGCAGTATTGCGAAGCGAAAAATATACAAGTACTTGCAAAAAGAGCATTTTCTCCGGAAGAATGGAAGGATTTTGAAGAATCCGATTTTTGTGAAGAGTTCTTTTTTAGGTATTGGACAAAGAAAGAGAGTTATTTGAAATACACGGGGGAAGGAATTCGAAGTGATCTGAGGAAGATGGAGTATGAAGGGGCGAAGTTTTGGGAGTTGGAGCTTTGTCCGGGGTATATGGGGATGGTGTGCATGCCGATGGAATGTGAAGAAGAGGTTAGAGTAGTCAATGTTATTCAGGGGGAATAGCATTGGCTATTTTTGTTTCAAATATGAATATTTGTGAAATGAAAATTCACTATTGAGAGAATTTTTGGGTTATATTATAATAAAAAGTAGTTAGAAATAGGAGTGATGACCATGTGTAAAGAAAAAGAATTAAGTTTTTCTATTTTTATTTTGTATAGTCTTGCGGATAAATGGAATAAGACTCCAGCTACTGTTTATAATATATTAAATTCCACTGGCATTTTGGATAATTATGTTATCGCAGGATACGATATGCTTCATACACAAGGAAAAGAATATTTGGTTGAAGACATTACAGAGTATGCAAGAGAAAAAGGAGTTTGCGTATGATTGTTTATCATGGAACTACAGAAATAATAGAAAAGCCAGATACGAAACATTCTAAGAAATATCTTGATTTTGGAAAAGGATTTTATTTAACATCTTTTGAAAATCAAGCAAAAAAATGGGCATTTCGAAAAGGGTTGAGACAGGAAAAGCAAGCAATTGTCAATGTTTATGAATTGCAAGATAATTTAAAAGATTATCGTGTATTGACTTTCAATAAAGAAAATGAGCAATGGCTTGATTTTGTATGTGCGTGCAGAAAAGGTGAAGAAATTAATCAGGATTATGATATTATTATTGGTAACGTAGCTAATGATGATGTATTTAAAACGGTAGATATGTATTTTAGAGGATTATGGGACAAAGAAAAAGTCTTAAACGAATTGAGATACTATAGAATGAATGATCAGATTTGTATTGTAAATCAAAAGACTTTAGATGCAGTTCTCAAATTCGAAAAATCATATGAGGTGAATTTGAATGATAGATAAAAAACAGCTTACAGATATTTATAAACAGAATTTGGAGAACGATATTATACTAAATGTTGCCAAGATGAAAAATATAGAAATCCGAAATGCATTTGATATTTATTATTCAAGCAGATTGGCAGGACAAATTGCAAATGGAGAATGTGGTATTGAAAACATGGATGCAAAATATCTTGCAGAAGATTTAATTGAAAATGAATCAAAATTGTTTGATAGAAAAGAACTGGGTAAAAGTTAATTTCACCCAGTTCTATTTTTATGTCCAAGTCATATATATAAATCTAAGAGGTGATGAAGATGACAAGGGATGATGTGATCCGGTTATTTCCGGGAAGGATTCGGGAGATTTTGCAGAAGACTTCTTGGAAACCGGAACATTTGCAGGAGATTCGGCTGCGCAGTGGAAAACCGCTGATTATGTGGCTGGAGGGGAAAGAATACTTTATTTCCGAACAGGGGATGTTGACACGACATAAAGAACTTGCCTACCGAGTGCGGCAGGAGGAAATACGAGCTGCATTGGAATATTTAGGGCAGTATTCGCTGTATGCGTATGAAGAAGAACTGCGCCAGGGATTTTTGACGATTCAGGGCGGTCATAGGGTAGGTGTGACAGGGAAAACAATTTTGGATGAGCGGAAAATTAAGGGGGTACATCAGATTTCCTGTATCAATATTCGGTTTTCGCATGAGGTTTTAGGGTGTGCTGACTTCATCCTGCCATATGTAATCAATGAAAATCAGATATGCCACACGCTGATTATTTCTCCGCCACGGTGTGGAAAAACGACACTTTTGCGGGATTTGATCCGACAGATTTCCGATGGAACGAAAGAATTCTTTGGTTGTACAGTGGGTGTGGTGGATGAGCGCTCTGAGATTGGTGGATGTTATCAGGGGATTCCACAAAATGATGTGGGAATTCGGACGGATGTGTTGGATTGTTGTCCAAAATCAGAAGGTATGATGATGCTGCTGCGTTCCATGTCACCTACGGTAATAGCGGTGGATGAGATTGGAAATTACGAAGATATCAATGCTATTGAAATGACATTTAACTGTGGATGTAAATTATTGGCTACGGTTCATGGAAGTTCGATTGAGGAAATTCAGAAAAAACCGCTGTTGGAAAGACTGATGAAAGAACATGCCTTTGAACGGTATATTCTCCTGAAAAACCATGGAGATTTTGAAAAAGGAAATGTGGAACAGATTTATGATAGTCGGGGAACCTGTTTGTACCAACGAGAATCTATTGCATGAAAACAGGAAGTGATTGATTACATGGCGAAAATAATAGGCGCAATTCTTCTCATCCTCTGCTGTGGTGGATTTGGATATTTTAAAGGGAATCAGTGTGGTCAGCGAGTGAATCAGCTCATGGAACTGGCAAAGATCACAGAGTTCTTAAAAGGGGAAATTGCATTTTCCAGAACCACGCTGCCGGAGGCACTGGAACGGATTGGGAAGAAGACTGCGGAGCCTTTTGCAGAATTTTTATTGGAACTCTCCAAGTCAATGAAAACGTATTCGGGAGAAGGCTTTGCAGAACTTTTGAAGATAGAGATGGAAAAATACTTGAAAAATTCTTTTTTGGAGAAAGAAGATTTGGAAAATTTTTATCAGGCATATCGGAATCTGGGTTATCTGGATAAAGAAATGCAGATTCACATATTGGAACGGTATATCAAAGAACAGGAAAGATTGATTGATATGTTGTCACAACAACTTCCAGCGCAAAAGAAATTATTTCATAGTCTGGGAGTTTTGGGAGGGATATTTTTAACCATAATTCTTATATGACAATGGAGGACCATGTGGAAGTTGGTATTATATTTAAAATTGGGGCAGTAGGAATTCTGGTTTCCGTACTCACACAGGTGTTAAAACACAGTGGAAGGGATGAACAGGCATTTTTGACCAGTCTTGCGGGTCTGGTGTTGGTGCTTTTTTGGGTGGTTCCTTATGTGTATGATTTGTTTGAAACGATTAAAAAATTATTTTCATTGTAAAGTGTGTGAATTTTGACAGGTGCAAAATAGCGGAAAATAAAGGAGCATACATATGGAAATGGTACGGATTGCAATGATAGGCTTAGCTGGTGTCTTTACTGCACTCTTAGTGAGTAAAATTCACCCGGAATATTCATATATGATTACGCTTGCAACGGGGTTGATCATATTGTTCTTTTCTGTGGGCAAGCTGTCATACCTGATAGATGCGATACAAATGATGCAGCAGTATGTACCAATTGAAACGACGTATATGAATATTTTACTGAAAATCATCGGTATTACGTATGTAGGACAATTTTCGGCAGGCATCTGTAAAGATGCAGGATATTCCGCAGCAGCGAATCAGGTGGAAATCTTTGGGCGGCTTACAGTGTTGGCAATCAGTATGCCGTTGGTTACTGCTTTGTTGGAGACAATACATGAGTATTTGGCATAAAGTTTTAGGGATAATCGTTCTGCTTGCTGGCTATGTAATGTTTGGGGGAACAGATGCGTGTTTTGCGGCAGAAACGGTAACGGAGATGCAGGATGAAATATTGGAGGATTTGGAATTGCAGGAGGTAGAGAAAGCAGTAGAAGCGTTGCTGGAAGAAGAACTTTCTTTTACAGATATGATAAAAAATCTCATGGATGGGGGACAAGCACTGGATAAGGAAGATTGGAAACAGTTAGGGAAAAGTGTGATTCAGGAAACCATTGGTATTCAAAAAGACATTTGTGTGCAGATTTTATTATTGATTTTGCTTTCTGCGTTATGTACCAATCTTGCCCATATTTTTTCTAATCAGCAAATTGGTGAGATTGCATTCTATATGTGCTACATGATGATGTTTGTACTGCTCTTGCGGGGAGTCACCGATTTTAGCAGCGAAATCCAGAGTGCGTTGGAGCGGATTGTAGAATTTATGAAGGTATTGCTTCCTTCATATTATCTGGCGGTCACCGTTTCTACAGGAAATGCCACAGCTACGATATTTTATCAGATGATCATGGGTGTTATTTTGATTGCGGAGCAGATTATGCTGAATCTGCTTCTTCCAGGCGTACGGTTTTACTTTTTGATTGATCTGCTGAACCATCTGACGAAAGAAGAATTGTTATCACGTATGGCGGAACTTACGAAAAATGTAATCGACTGGTCTTTGAAAACACTTTTGGCGGGCTTAGTAGGAATACAGGTGATTCAGCGTCTGCTCTCGCCGGCGATTGATTCCTTGAAACGCACGATATTGGGAAAGACTGCGGGGGCAATTCCCGGGTTCGGAAATATCTTTGAAGGAGTTACGGAAATTGTACTGGGTTCTGCCGTATTGATTAAGAATTGTCTGGGCGTGGCTGCAACGATTGTGTTGATTTTGTTAGCCATTGTTCCGCTCCTTCGAATTGGAGTCAGCGCAGTCAGTTATCAGATTCTTTCTGCCGTGCTTCAACCGATTGGGGACAAGCGCATGGTGGCATGTGCATATTCGATGGGAGAATGTCTAATGCTCCATATGAGAATAATTCTCACGATAGAAGTGATGTTTTTACTGACCATTGTTTTGTTAGCAGGAACTTTTGGGTAGAGAAGATGGAATGGTTAAAAGAATGGATTCGTAATGTGGCATTTTACTATTTATTTGTGACGGTGATTGCCAATGTACTGCCAGATGGAAAAGAGAAAAAAACAGTACAGTTCTTTCTGGGACTTTTGATTACGTTATTTTTGCTGCGACCTATTTTGCATTTGGGAGAGTTGGAAATCAATCTGGAACAGAATGTCATGGGAAATGTAATCGAAGAACATTTTTCACAAATGCAGCGGGAAATGGATGGTATGGATCTGATGGGAACGGAATATCTTTTATCTGCGTATGAAGTGGAAATGGAGGAACAAATCAGCCAGTGGGTAACAACGTATGGATATGAAATGATTTCCTGTGATATTGATCTGATCATGGAAGATGAGATGGAATTGAGAGATATCCAGTTAGAAGTCTTAACGATTGATGCAGGTATAGTAGAAGATTTGGACGAGAAAAAACAAGAAGAATTTTTAAAAAAAGAATTTATGGAAGTCTACAATATTCCGGAAGGGAATATAAATATAAGTATACAGGGGTAGCATATGAAAGAAGGATTCATTACCGCAGTTAAAAAAATGAAACGAGAGCAATGGCTGATAGGAATCATTGTGGGGGTATTGTTGCTTGTAATTGCTATGCCAACAGAGAAAAAAGATACACCGACAACTTCCGAACAGTCCAATACACAGCAAGAAGGCAAATCCGAGATGACAAGTATTCGGGAAGAATATGAGCAGCAGCTGACGAAGGCGCTTTCTTTGGTAGAAGGGGTTGGGTCGGTACAGGTTGCAGTTACGATGGAATCCTCCGGCAGTAAGATTGTGGAAAAAGATAAACCCACGGATACGGAAAGCTCAACGCAAACCGGTGATTCAGGAACGCAAAGCAGCAGTCAGTCTTCCAGTGTTCAGGAAACTACGGTTTATGAAGAACTTGAAAATGGAAGTCAGACACCGTATATTTCCTCTGAAATATATCCAGAAGTAAGAGGGGTTTTGGTGGTGGCGCAGGGAGGAGACAATCCAGTTGTGGTACAACAGATACAGGAAGCGGTAATCGCTTTGTTTCACATTGATGCCCATAATATTAAAGTATTGAAAATGAAGTGAGGAGAGAAAAGTGAAAAAAATATTTAAAAAGAATCAAATCATTATCACTGCTTTAGCTGTTATGATTGCAGCAGCCGGATACATCAGTTATTCTGATTTCAAATCGGAATCTGCAGATACTACTACAAAGGTGGAAAATGGCGAAGATGTGACAGCCAGTCTGGATGATGTGCTGCAGGATATCGAAAGTCTCGATGAAGATATTTCGGATGAAGAAATGGCAAGTGCAGAGACCACGGGGGATGATACGGCAGAGACTACGACGGAAACGCCGGGTGAGGCAGTTTTGACCGGTGCTTCTACATATATGGCAGAAGCCAGAATTACCAGGGAACAGATTCGTTCTCAGAACAAAGAAACTTTATTGGAAATTATCAATAATTCCGATTTGACGGAGGATGAGAGAGAAAGTGCCGTGGCCAGCATGGTAAACATGACAGACACCATCGAAAAGGAAGCGGCGGCAGAACTGCTTCTGGAAGCAAAAGGATTTGAAAATGTGGTCGTGAATCTGACGGGGGAAACGGCAGATATCGTAGTCCCAAGTGCTTATGTGGATGATGCAAGCCGGGCACAGATTGAAGATATTGTAAAAAGAAAGACAGGGATTGAGGCAGAAAATATTGTGATTACTCCGATGAGTGAGGAGTAGTGAGCGGACGGACGTGACCCATCCCGCTATTCCATTCGAAACGCGCTCTCGCTCCGCTGGAGACGTAGCGGTACTAAACTCGCAACACCTTACCAGGTGCTGCTCGTTAAGTGCCGACGTCCCCAGAGGGTTTCGAATTGGAATAGCGGGATGGGTCACTGTGCGTTGGAGGGATGGAGGGGATTTGTGTGTGGATATTGGTGAAAATATCATGTAAGAACATGTTTTTGGGGTTGTTCTTGGGGTGGATTGTGGATATAATAGCGAGAGGTTGACTTGATTTTAAAATTACAGGAGATAAAGATATGTTACGCAATATTGATTTGAAAGAAATCTCAGACGGCAGATTATATGATGCCAACGACATGGTAAAGGCAGGTTGTGACAATTGTTCTGGCTGTTGGGATTGTTGTCAGGGGATGGGGGATTCCATTTTCCTGGATCCGCTGGATATTTACCGTTTGACGACGGGACTGGAATGTACGTTTGATGAACTGTTGGAAACATGTGTGGATCTGCATGTGGTGGATGGTGTGATTTTGCCAAATATGCGCATGGTCGGAAAGGATGAAAGATGTGCCTTTTTAAATGCCGAAGGAAGATGCAATATTCATGCGATTCGTCCGGGAATCTGCCGTCTGTTTCCGTTGGGAAGATGTTACGAAGAAGGTGGTTTCAAATATTTCCTTCAGGTACACGAGTGCAAAAAAGCAAAAACAAAGGTTAAGGTGAAAAAATGGATTGATGTAGAAGACATCCGAAAAAATGAAGCTTACATCATAGCATGGCATGAATTTCAGAAAAAACTGCAGGAAATTCTGGGAAGTTTTTCAAATGAAGCAATGGTGAAAAAAATCAATATGTATGTACTGGAACAGTTCTTTAGAAAACCATATGATGGAACGAAAGATTTCTATGAACAGTTTGAAATTCGTCTGCAGCTGGCAAAACGTTACGTAGGGATTGCCGGATAAGGAGTGGGGAATGAGTGGAAATCTACAAAAGATAAAAGACTTTGCAAAAAAAGAAGTGGTGTTGACCGTTGCGGTTTTTCTTGCCTTGTTATCCATGTTTCTGGTACATCCAGACAAGGAGTATGTTGGCTATATTGATTGGGATACATTAATTTTGTTATTCTGTCTAATGGCAGTTATGGCTGGATTTCAGAAAATGGGAGTGTTCAGACAAATTGGTACAGCACTAATTGATAAAGTACATACCAGTCGTCAGCTGGTTGGAATTTTGGTATTCCTGCCATTTTTCTTTAGCATGCTGATTACCAATGACGTAGCTTTGATTACGTTTGTTCCATTTGCAATCATAGTACTTCGCATGGCAAAACAGGAAAACGATGTGGTGATTACGGTTGTGTTGCAGACTTTGGCAGCGAACCTGGGAAGTATCCTGACGCCAATTGGAAATCCACAGAATTTGTATCTGTATGCGCAGTCTGGAATGGGATTGGGAGAATTTATTAGTTTGATGTTTCCATATACATTGATTTCAGGTCTTTGCTTATTTGCTGCATTGCTTTTGGTAAAAACTGAAATAATTGGAACTATGGAAAAGACAGATGCAGACGAAAATAAAATTGTGCTCGGACAATTGTTTGGATACGTTATTATTTTTGTGTTATGTCTTCTCTGTGTGGCGAAGATGATGAAACACTTGGTTTTATTTGGTATTGTACTTCTGTTTTTTCTGATTGTTGACAGAGATATTTTCACAAGAGTAGATTATTCTCTGTTGGGTACATTTGTAGGATTTTTCATTTTTATTGGTAATGTGGGACGAATTTCGGCATTTCGTGCCTTTTTGGAACATATTTTGATGGGACATGAAAGGATTGTAGCAGTGCTTGCCAGCCAGGTAGTCAGCAATGTGCCTACGGCCTTATTATTATCTGGATTTTCCAATCAATGGAATGACTTGATTATCGGAACGAATCTAGGTGGATTGGGAACATTGATTGCGTCCATGGCAAGTTTGATTTCTTATAAACAGCTTGCAAGGGAATATCCACAGAAAAAAGGAACTTACTTTAAGGTTTTTTCGGTGGCGAATCTTGTGATGCTGGGGATTTTATTGTTTAGTAGTTTGTTATTGAAATAATGGATGTGTCAGGAAACTCCGAAAATCCAATCTCCCCCTTGACACAAATTTTTCCCTATAATAAAATAAATACCGTGTGTAATTCAATAGATAAGAGATATAGAGCAAGTGTTATATGGAGGTCAATTGTGGCAAATTATACCAATGAAATAAAAAAACGTAGAACCTTCGCTATCATTTCCCACCCTGACGCAGGTAAGACAACTTTGACAGAAAAATTCCTGTTGTATGGTGGTGCTATTAACCTGGCTGGTAGTGTAAAAGGAAAAGCGACTACACGTCACGCGGTTTCTGACTGGATGGAAATCGAAAAAGAAAGAGGTATTTCCGTTACTTCTTCCGTTATGCAGTTTAATTA
>JAXJUX010000302.1:0-3768 GCA_036308845.1 Ruminococcus sp. | reverse complement strand
TGTTTGTAAAAGTATATTATTTTAATCTGCCGTCTGTTGTTACGGTTACTACCTGCCATGGGATAAATTTACCGCTTGCCTGAAGGGCATTTTTTGCAGCATTTTCAATTCCGCCACAGCAAGGCACTTCCATACGGACAATGGTTACACTCTTGATATCGTTGTTTGCAATAATCTGTGTGAGTTTATCTGTGTAGTCACCTTCGTCTAACTTTGGACATCCAATGAGGGTAACACGGTTTTTGATAAATTCATTGTGGAAGTTTCCATATGCGTAAGCAGTACAGTCTGCCGCAATGAGAAGATTTGCGCCGTTAAAGTATGGAGCATTGATTGGAACCAGCTTAATCTGCACCGGCCACTGGGATAATTGACTGGAAACCGGAGCATGGCATCCACTATCCACAGGAGCTGTTTCCCTTACAATTGCTTGTGAGTGGGTTCCCGGACAACCGCAAGGAATTTTTTGCACATTTTTGCCCATTTGCGCTTTTTCTGCCTGATTTTTCTTAACTGCTTCTTCGTCATACGCGAGTGCTTCTCGTTCTTCAAACGTAATCGCTCCCGTCGGACAGGTCGGTAAACAATCTCCCAATCCGTCACAATAATCATCTCTCAGCAATTTTGCCTTTCCATCTACCATTCCAATCGCACCTTCATGACAGGCCTTGGCACAGAGACCACAACCCGTACACAAATCTTCATTTATCTTAATAATTCTTCGAATCATATCGCTCCTCCATTTCCACTTCATTACAAGTATATTTTTCCAAGCATTTGCTTCCTTGACTTGTTGCTATGATTATAGTACGATATTTCAAACATGTCGGTTGTATTTACAACAGAAAGCAGGGATTATGAAAAAATATTTGCATATTTTAAAACAAACAACTCTTTTTTCCGGTGTTGGAGAAGATGACATTTCTGCGATGCTTCACTGCTTGCAGGCTGTCATGCATGAATATAAAAAGGGGGAATTCATTTACAGACAAGGCGAACACCTGAACAATATTACAGTTATCGTCCGGGGAAGTGCCTATATTCAAAGAGATGATTTCTGGGGAAATCGAAGCATTATTAACTATTTAAAAGAGGGACAAATGTTTGGAGAGGCTTATGTTGCACCAGAAAGCGGCGTATTGTTGAACGATGTGGTTGCTGCGGAAGACTGTACTCTTATCTTTTTCGACGTACGAAGAATTATTCAGGTATGTTCCAACGCCTGTCGCTTCCATTCCTTGGTAGTACAGAATTTGTTTTTTGCGATTTCTGAGAAAAATCGAAGTCTGATTCAAAAATTAGGGCATATGTCCAAACGTACTACCCGTGACAAATTGATTTCCTATTTATCCGATGAAGCCAAACGTCACAACAGCAGTACATTTGAAATTCCCTTTAACCGCCAACAGTTGGCAGACTTTTTATCCGTAGACAGAAGTGCCATGTCAAATGAATTGTGTAAAATGAGAGATGACGGATTGTTAAAATTTGAAAAAAATCGATTTACGTTATTATAATTGGGGCATGTTAAAAATCTTTATCTGCACTCTCTTCTATAACATTTCACATAGATAACAGAGAATGCAGTCGCCAACGCCAACGCTGCAAACGCAAGTACAAAAGGATACACCGGATTTGCATCATAAATCAATCCTGCAAATAAAGCCCCAAAGATTCCTCCCATCGAAGTCATGGATTGGAAAAATCCCATCACGGCATTGCTGTTTTCTGCTGTTGCTCTGGAGGCACACAGATTTTGCAATAGCGGAAGGCGAATCGCGTTTAACGTAAAGAAAACCACATCAATGATTACAAATGGAACAATCGCATCGAAACATAAAATTGCGCCTAAAGTCACCGCACTCAGCCCAACAATCGGTACAAAGGACAGATTGGTATTGGTTTTCTTCATCATCCAGATACAAATCGTGCTGTTGCAGATCAAATTCACGACTGCAATAATCGCTTTGAAAATACCATTGTATGCGGAAGAAAGCTGAAACTGGTCTTTGATATAATAATTAAAACATTGTTCAAATGAATTTTGACCGATTCCAGCAATTGCAACAATGACAAAAAGGAGTGCCAGCATTGGTGTGGTAAACTCTTTTGCCGACATCATCGCACGAAATGGATTCACCGCTTTGACAGACAACCGTTTCTCCGGCTTGTGTTTCAACAACGTATCATCCTGACAAGTGGCATACATAAAAATACCCTCAAATACAAGAAATGCGCACTGTACTCCAAACGCTGCTTCTACAGAAATCAACCCAACCATTCCTCCTATAAAATACCCAATGGCACTGCATACATTTTGTATAGTAACCAAAATGGTAAGGTTCTTACCTCTCTGAGAAATATCAGTTGTCGTGTTGATGACATAATTGGACAAAGCGGTAAATATTCCGCCTGCAAAAATACCAGAAAACAATCTTCCACCAATGATAATAGGTTCCGTCGTAGAGATTCCAAAAATCACCTGACCTACCGCATATCCCAAACTGCAGATTAGCAAAACCATCTTTGTTGGAATATAGGAGCAAAGCTGCCCCCAAAACGGCGCAAACGCAAAATTTGCAAATAACATAGCCGCTAATGCCACACCAAACATGGAACTGTCCAGCTGCCTTTCTACAATCAATGTTGGCGTCACCGGATGTACCAGATTTGCTGCTATATGAAAAATCATTGCTCCAAAAAAGAACATCCACATACCTTTTTTCGTGTTCATATATTTTACCCCATATCTTGCTATTCTTTATGTAACGAAAGCACCTCTAACAATATGCTCTTATAAGACACTTTCACTATATACTGTCAGTCTTTCATCATAACAAATTCCCGTTGGAATAACAATCTTTTCTCTCTTCATTTTCTTATATAAATTTATCAAATTGTACTTCTTTTTCCAACAATTTATGCTATAATAAATGCACTTTACTAATTTATCAAGAAAAAGGATGAAATACATATGCCACTGAATGTTTTTATTGAAATGACAATCTCTGCCTGTGTTACTGTATGGTCACCAGGACCAAACAACATTCTTCTTTTATCTACCGCAAGCAAATATGGTATCAAGAAGAATCTGAAACTTTTATTAGGAATCTGGACCGGTTCTCTAAGCCTTATGTGTTTGTGCGGAATCTTCTGCAGCGCATTGGGAAGTATCATTCCGGGTATTCAACCGGTTATGAAATATGTGGGAGCCGCCTACATCTTATATCTGGCATGGCAGACATGGAAACGCAAACCACCAAAGGAAAACGAAGTAGAAAAAGAGCCTTCTTACGTTATGGGACTTTTACTCCAACTGCTGAACGTGAAAATTATCGTATATGGATTGACAATGTTTTCTTCATTTATCCTGCCTCATGAAAATCGCATCCCTGTATTGTTCCTTTTCGCCGTATACTTGATGATTCTTGGTGGAATCGGAAATCTGATCTGGGCATTTGCAGGAAATGTCTTGAAACGTTTCTATACCGACCATTACAAACTGATGAATGGCGTTATGTCACTGCTCCTTATTTGGTGTTCCCTTCGTATTATTGGTATTTTTTAATACATATAAATTTTTATCATCTACCAAAAAGCCAGGGTCATGGATTTTAATTTCCAACAACCCTGGCTTTTCTCATTTAAAAAACTTTCTAAAATTTTCTATTAAAACTATTTGGTAAATGCTGCAACCAGTTCTTCTACATTTTCAAATCCCTGTTTTTCCAGTTCACTTACATACCATTCGTCAACACCATCCACAGC
>JAXJUX010000301.1:0-4783 GCA_036308845.1 Ruminococcus sp. | reverse complement strand
TATGGTGGGTATAGCGCAGTTGGTTAGCGCGCCAGATTGTGGCTCTGGAGGCCAAGGGTTCGAATCCCTTTATCCACCCTGCCGTAAGGCGTATATTGGGCTATCGCCAAGCGGTAAGGCACAGGACTTTGACTCCTGCATTCGGCAGTTCGAATCTGCCTAGCCCAGGAATATGGGATATTAGCTCAGTCGGTAGAGCACTTGACTTTTAATCAAGTTGTCCGGGGTTCGAATCCCCGATGTCTCATTGAGAAGCACTGAATTATCAGTGCTTTTTTTGTGTCTGGATATTTGTGGTGTGGAATTTCGAAAATTGTTAGGTACAACGAAGTTTCCAGACTGGTTGGGCTCTATGCAGAAAGAACCCTTTTTTCTGTATAGACCCATTTCGGCATGAAAAGGGGTAAAAAACAGCGAAAAACTACCGTTTGGAGGGTCCCACAAATCAGAAAAAATGCATAGACCCTTAAGATGAGAATGAATTTGTATACATACGAAAACGTAGATGCTATAATAGACTTCATAAAAAGACTAGGGGAGATAAAAATGTCTAAGTAACAGAATCTTGATGTGACACAAGGAAAGCCGTTGATATACGAAGATAAGAAAAGCATGATGAAATACAATGAGGTACAGATATGAGTATTAATGTAAAAGGATATTTTGATTCCGTCAATGCGCCATGGGGAAAGATTTTTTATAAACTTGCATGGCATCATATGGAATTTGAAGGGAAAAGAATTCTGGATTTTGGAAGTGGTTTCGGGTTGACAGCGAATCATTTGGCAAAAAAGAATGAAGTGGTAGCAGTAGAACCTAGTGAAGAGATGTTGAAATATCGGGTTTGCGAAAATGAATACGAACAATTATCTGGAAGTGTAGAATCATTGAGAACAATGCCAGCACGCTCTTTTGATGTGATTATCTGTCATAATGTTTTGGAATATATAGAAGACAGGGAGGCTATTTTTGCTGAATTCGAACGTTTGCTGAAGGATGATGGTGTGATATCGCTTATCAAGCATAACAAAGCAGGGAAAATAATGCAGAAAGTTGTCTTTGAATATAATATAGAAGAAACGTTAAAATTGCTTGAGGATGAGAATGTGGCATCTGCTAATTTTGGAACTATAAATGAATACGAAGACAGTGATTTGGAACGATTTTCGGATGGAAAGTTAGTAATTAATCAGGTCTATGGACTGCGGATGTTCTATGCACTTCAAAGAAATGAGTTAAAAACAGGAGAGGAATGGCTGGAGAATATGTATGCAGTTGAGTGCAGGGCAGAACAGATACCGGAATTTAGAGATATTGCGTTTTTTCATCATATCATTATGAAACGTAGGGAGAAAAATACTAAATGATTCGGGAGTTATGTATATAAAGCAGATAGATTTACTTGATAGCACTAATCTATTTGTAAGGGCAAATCGACCTACGGATAGAAGTGACAGGGTATCGATTTTATATGCTAAAAGAGTCCTGTATGAAAAGACTATTTTATAATAATCAGATATGGCACTCACGAAACGGTACTTGAAAAATCAAATTTCCTGTGCTAATATAGGAACAGACGCGCTGGAATTGAAAAAACTATACCAGCGCAGTAAACTTGTCATGAGAACCAGAGTAATACTGGGAAAAGACAAAAAAATAATCAAATACGCGGCCATGGCGGAATTGGCAGACGCGCTGGTTTTAGGTGCCAGTGGGTGACCGTGTGGGTTCGAGTCCCACTGACCGCAGGTAAAGGATCTCGTTTGTCGGGATTCTTTTTGTTTTACGGGAAATGTCGCATTTTGTAATGTTTCGTCGGAAAAATGGAGATTCTATCTTCTTGGTTGACAAATAAGTTTCGGAATGGTACGCTACTTACATAGTGTCCAGTAGTCGAATCATTGATAGGCCTATGGATTGAATTTTCGATTCGTAAAGAAAGGAAAAAGTTAATGACAAGAGAGCAATATGAATCATTATCTGCAAGTGAACTTCGTGAAGTAGCTAAGTCCAGAGGTTTAAAAGGACTTTCTGGTCTGAAGAAGGATGAACTGGTAAATCGTATGTTAGCAGAGGATGAAAAAGAACAGGCACGAGAGATAGAAGAAAAGAAAGCAGAGCTGAGTCAGTTGGACAGCGGGATTGAAGCGCATGGGATTCTGGAAGTTATGGCTGATGGATATGGATTTATCCGAAGTGATAATTATTTGCCGGGAGAAAATGACGTATACGTTTCCCCATCTCAGATTCGCCGCTTTAATTTAAAAACAGGAGATATATTGCGAGGAAGTACTCGCGTAAAGAGCCAGAATGAAAAGTTTGGAGCGTTGCTTTATGTGACATCCATCAATGGATTTTCACCAAATGAAAGCAGCAAACGTTATAACTTTGAAGACATGACTCCTATTTTTCCAAATGAACGTCTCAGATTGGAGCGTCCAGGCGGAAGTATGGCGATGCGTATTACTGATTTGATCAGCCCGATTGGTAAAGGACAGCGTGGAATGATTGTATCACCACCAAAAGCCGGAAAAACAACACTTTTAAAAGAAGCTGCGCAGTCTATTTTACGCAACAACCCAGATATGCATTTGATTATTTTGCTGATAGATGAACGTCCGGAAGAAGTAACCGATATCAAAGAAGCAATCAAAGGAAAAAATGTAGAAGTTATTTACTCTACCTTTGATGAACTTCCAGAACATCACAAACGTGTGTCCGAGATGGTTATTGAGAGAGCAAAACGTCTGGTAGAACATAAAAAAGATGTAACGATCTTTATCGACAGTATTACCCGCCTGGCAAGAGCTTACAACTTAACGGTTCCACCAAGTGGACGTACGTTATCCGGTGGTCTTGACCCAGCAGCCTTACATATGCCAAAGAGATTTTTTGGTGCAGCCAGAAATATGAGAGAAGGGGGAAGTCTGACGATTCTTGCAACTGCTCTGGTTGATACA
This sequence comes from Ruminococcus sp., assembly GCA_036308845.1. Taxonomy (GTDB): domain Bacteria; phylum Bacillota; class Clostridia; order Lachnospirales; family Lachnospiraceae; genus Oliverpabstia. The sequence continues at coordinate 1,823 of JAXJUX010000301.1, read as the reverse complement.
GGAAGTAAAATGGATGACGTTGTTTATGAAGAATTCAAGGGTACTGGTAACATGGAATTAGTACTCGACAGAAAACTTCAGGAAAAACGTGTATTTCCTGCGATTGATATTGCAAAATCAGGTACCAGACGAGAAGATTTGCTTTTGAATGCGGAAGAGCAGGAAGCTGCTTATATCATGCGTAAGGCGTTGAATGGTCTGAGAGCGGATGAAGCGGTGGAAAACATTCTCAATATGTTCTCCAAAACCAAAACAAATCAGGAAGTGGTACAGCAGATTCGCAAACAGAAGATGATTTAAGGAAGAAGAATTTGATATAAGGAAAATTTTTCTAATAAACAGGTAGGACAAGCTGTCAGAATTTCAAAAATATGACGGAAACAACTTGCTTTTTGTATGGATATATGTTATACTTTATAAGCTGTTTGGTAATTGATAGCGAAATAATGTAATTATAATGTGTAAGTAATTACAAAAATAGATAAAATACTAATATAAAATAAGAGGTGAAAAAAATGAGAGAAGGAATCCATCCAACATATCATCAGGCAACTGTAACATGCAACTGTGGAAATACATTCGTAACAGGTTCTACAAAAAAATCTATTCACGTAGAAATCTGCTCCAAATGTCATCCTTTCTATACAGGACAGCAGAAAGCAGCTACAGCACGTGGACGTATTGATAAATTTAATAAAAAATACGGCATTAACGCATAAGAAAATAAGTGGATTTGAACGGGTTGAGGTTGAAAAATCTCAACCTGTTTTTGCATTACGAAGTGGATGTTGATCCACAGTTGGAGGTACTATGAAATCATCTAACATAGGCGGTCAGGCTGTTATGGAAGGCATCATGATGCGAAGCGGTGATCAGTATGCTATTGCGGTAAGAAAGCCTGACAAAGAAATTGAAGTGAAGGTAGAAGCATATAAAAGTTTGACAAAAGAAAACAAAATATGGAAACTGCCTGTAATGCGTGGGGTGATTTCCTTTTTTGATTCCCTGATCACAGGGATGAAGTGTCTGATGTATTCTGCCAGCTTTTTCGAGGATGAGGAAGAAACAGAAAAGAAAAAAGAAATGACACCGGAAGAACAGGAAAAAGCTCAGGAAAAGAAAGAAAAGGAAGATAAATTGCTCATTTATGGAACAGTAGCATTTTCTGTGGTGTGTTCTGTTGGGTTATTTATTTTGCTTCCATATCTGATTGCCAGCCTGCTTCGCCATGTGACGCAGTCAGAAGGGTTGATTGCAGTAGCGGAAGCTTTTGTGCGTATGGCATTGTTTTTGCTCTATATTCTTCTGATTTCCAAAATGGAAGATATTCAGAGAGTATTTATGTATCATGGTGCAGAACACAAGTGCATCAATTGTATTGAGCACGGCATGGAACTGAATGTAGAAAATGTTATGAAAAGTTCCAGAGAACATAAACGTTGCGGAACAAGTTTCCTGTTGTTTGTCATGATCGTAAGTATTATTTTCTTTTTATTTATCAGAGTGTCTTCCCCATGGCTTCGTGTAATCGTTCGTCTGCTTCTTATGCCGGTGATTGCGGGAGTTTCTTATGAACTTATCCGTTTGGCGGGAAACAGCGAAAATCCAGTGGTATCTTTGCTCAGTAAGCCTGGGATGGCTTTGCAGAGACTGACTACCAAAGAACCAACAGCTGATATGGTAGAGGTGGCTATTCAGGCAGTAGAAGCAGTTTTTGACTGGAAAGCATATCTGAAAGAAAATTTTGAGTAACTATTCAGGAGTGGCTGAAAATATGAGTACATTGCGGGAGCTTCTTCAATATGGAAAAGAAGTTTTAAGAC
>JAXJUX010000300.1:0-1574 GCA_036308845.1 Ruminococcus sp. | reverse complement strand
GTCTTACGAAAGAGAAGCGTTTTATGATAAAAATGGCGGAGATTTTCGCGTGACCTTTGATGACCATATTTTGTGCAGACAGGAATCACTTTCCCTGGAAGAAGATGTTTGGGGAACTTCACTGCTGCCGGACGGAATGGTCCTGATGGAAATCAAATGTTCCGGTGGGATTCTTCTTTGGATGACACATATCCTGTCACAGGAACATATTTATAAAACATCGTTTTCCAAATACGGTACGGCTTATCAAACAATAATTTTTCCAAAGATGAAAGGGGATTTACAATATGCTTAATACAATGTTTCGTGGGATATTTGATACGGAAATGACAAGTGTCATCAGTGTTTCGGATTTTTTGTTATGTATCATGATTTCTTTAATTATCGGATTAATTCTGGCTTTTACATATATGTATCGCTCACACTATACAAAAAGTTTTATTTTGACATTGGCACTTTTGCCAGCGGTAGTCTGCGTCGTGATTATGATGGTTAATGGAAATGTAGGAGCAGGTGTTGCAGTTGCGGGTGCTTTTAGCTTGGTGCGCTTCCGTTCAGTACCGGGAACGGCAAAAGAAATTACCATGTTGTTTTTGGCAATGAGTGCCGGATTGATGGCAGGTATGGGATATTTAAGTTTTGCCCTGCTTTTTACAATTATCATGTGCCTGTTAAGTATCATTTATAATCATCTGGATTTTGGAGTAAAGAGAAATGCGGAAATTTATAAAACATTAAATATAACGATTCCAGAAGATTTGGATTATACAGCAATTTTTGATTCTATTTTGAAAAATTATACGACATCTTATGAATTGGTGCGCGTAAAGACGACAAATATGGGAAGTATGTTTCGTCTGACCTATAATCTGACTTTGCAGGATGTGACGAAAGAGAAAGAAATGATTGATCAGCTCCGCTGCAGGAATGGTAATCTGGAAATTACTGTGTCAAAACAGGAGACTACCGTTGCAGAGCTTTAAGAAAAGGAGTGAATGCATATGAAGAGAAAAACAGTGCAAATGTTATCTGTGTGTTTGGCGACAGCTATGTTGATCAGTGGCTGTGGAAAAGAAACATCTGTTTCCGATACAACCACTGATCAGAGCGAAGAAACTGTGAGTGAAGAGGCATCTGCGGAAAATGCATCTTCTGACACTACTGTAGCGACAGATGCAGAATATTTTTCGGATCGTGATTTTGAAGTTGGTTACGATGAAGAGGAAAGTGCGCTTATTTTATTAAATGGAGATTCGGCTGCCAGCAATTCGGATGCGGTAGAGATTTCCGGAACAACCGTAACAATTACAGACGAAGGTACGTATATTCTTACGGGAACATTGGATAACGGGATGATTATTGTCAATTCAGAAAAAACAGATAAGACACAAATCGTCTTAAATGGTGTAACCATCCACAGTGAGACCTCGGCTCCCATTTACATTTTGCAGTCGGACAAGGTGTTTATCACAACCGCTCCGGATACGACCAATACGCTTTCCAATGGCGGAACATTTGCCATCAATTCTGCAGACGATGCGGTACATTCCAATACTTCCGTGACTGTAAATGGC
>JAXJUX010000299.1:0-30695 GCA_036308845.1 Ruminococcus sp. | reverse complement strand
AGAAGACTTCCTAAGAGAGGTTTCCACAATAGAAATACAAAAGAAATCGTTGGTATCAACGTAGATGCTCTGAACAGATTTGAAGATGGAGCAGAAGTAACAATTACAGCATTAGTTGAAAGCGGTATCGTATCCAACCCAAAAGATGGTGTAAAAATTCTTGGTAACGGTGAACTGACAAAGAAACTGACTGTAAAAGTTACAGCTGTAAGCGAAGGCGCTAAAGCTAAAATCGAAGCAGTAGGTGGAACAGTAGCTTAAGAGGTGATCTCATGTTAAAAACTCTTCAGAATGCATTTAGAGTGAAAGAGATCAGACATAGAATTTTTTATGTATTATTGATGCTGGTAGTTGTGAGAATTGGCTCACAGCTTCCAGTACCTGGTGTAGATACTACATTCTTCCAGCAGTGGTTTGTTAGCCAGTCAGGCGATGCATTCAACTTCCTGGATGCATTTACAGGTGGATCTTTTTCACAGATGTCTATTTTTGCATTGAGTATTACACCATATATCACATCATCCATTATTATGCAGCTTTTGACAATTGCTATTCCAGCATTGGAAGAGATGCAGAAAGATGGAGAAGATGGTAGAAAGAAAATTGCTACTATTACTCGTTATGTAACAGTAGGTTTAGCACTTTTCGAAGCAACTGCTATGGCTATCGGATTTGGAAATCAGGGATTGATTCCGGATAACAATTTCGGTAAAGTTGTAGTTGTAGTTGCAGCGTTGACTGCAGGAACATCTTTCCTGATGTGGGTTGGTGAACAGATTAATGAAAAAGGTGTTGGAAATGGTATTTCCACAATTCTGTTGATTAACATTGTATCCAGCATGCCAAGTGATATGGTTACACTGTATGAAACATTCGTTAAAGGCAAAACAATTGCAAAAGGATGTCTTGCTGCATTTATCATTGTAGCAGTTATCGTTGCAGTAGTAGTTTTGGTTTTAATTCTGAATGGCGCAGAAAGAAAAATTCCTGTTCAGTACTCTAAAAAAATGCAGGGTAGAAAAATGGTTGGAGGACAATCCAGTCATATTCCTTTAAAAGTAAATACAGCCGGCGTAATTCCTGTTATTTTCGCATCTTCTATTATGTCTTTCCCAAGTGTAATTGCTACATTCATGGGTAAAGCAAATGGTACAGGATGGGGAAGTAAAATTATGGCAGCTTTGAATAGTAACAATTGGTTTAACTTAGAACATCCAGTATATTCACTTGGTTTGATTTTATACATTGTTCTGGTTATCTTCTTTGCATATTTCTATACATCAATTACTTTCAATCCATTGGAAGTAGCTGATAATATGAAAAAACAGGGTGGATTCATCCCAGGTATCAGACCTGGAAAACCAACTGTTGATTACTTAACAAATGTATTAAATTACATTATTTTCATAGGTGCTGCAGGACTTACAATCGTAGCAGTAATTCCATTCTTCTTTAATGGAATTTTCGGTGCAAATGTTTCCTTTGGTGGAACATCTATCATTATCGTAGTAGGTGTTATCCTTGAAACATTAAAACAGATTGAGTCTATGATGGTAGTAAGAAACTACAAAGGTTTTTTGAATGATTAAAAAGGTTGTGGTGTTTTACGCCACAACCTTAAAATATATAAATAATAAAATGGTATACACGAACCATAATACTAGGGAAACAGAGTATAATGGCAAAAAAGGAGAGATACTATGAAATTAATTATGTTAGGTGCTCCTGGTGCTGGTAAAGGTACTCAGGCCAAAAAAATTGCGGAAAAGTATGGTATTCCACATATTTCCACTGGGGATATTTTTCGTGCAAACATCGCAAATGGAACAGAATTGGGGAATAAAGCAAAAAGTTACATGGAAAAAGGTATGTTAGTTCCAGATGAACTTACATGTGATTTAGTTGTAGATCGCATCGCACAGGATGATTGTACAAATGGATATGTATTGGATGGGTTTCCTAGAACAATTCCACAGGCTCATGCATTGAAAAATGCGTTGACAAAAATGGGAGAAGCAATTGATTATGCAATTGATGTAGAAGTTCCAGACGAAAATATCGTAAATCGTATGGGCGGTCGTCGTGCTTGTCTTGCATGTGGATGTACTTATCATGTAGTGTATAATGCACCAAAGACAGAAGATGTTTGTGATGTATGTGGTGCAAAATTAGTATTGAGAGACGATGATAAACCAGAAACAGTTTCCAAACGTTTACAGGTTTATCATGAACAAACACAGCCACTGATCGATTTTTATAAGAATGAAGGCGTATTGGTAACTGTCGATGGAACACAGGATTTGGAAGTAGTGTTCCAGGATATTACCAAAATTTTAGGAGCGTAAGATATGTCTGTATCAATAAAGACTGCCAGGGAAATTGAATTAATGAGAGAAGCAGGTCGTTTGCTTGAAATTGTTCATGAAGAAATGGCAAAAGCAATCAAACCTGGAATTTCCACCTGGGAAATTAATAAATTGGGTGAAGAAGTGATCAGAAGCTTCGGATGTATCCCAAATTTCCTTAATTATAATGGCTATCCTGCATCTATCTGTGTATCAGTAAATGATGAGGTAGTGCATGGAATTCCTTCTAAGAATAGAATTCTTCTGGAAGGTGATATTGTAAGTTTGGATGCCGGACTCATTTATAAAGGCTATCATTCAGATGCTGCCCGTACACATGCGGTAGGGGAAATCAGCAAAGAAGCAAAACAGTTGATTGAAGTTACTCGTCAGAGTTTCTTCGAAGGAATCAAATATGCGAAAGCTGGACATCATTTACATGAAATTTCTGCAGCTATTGGTGCTTATGCAGAAAGTTTTGGATATGGTGTTGTAAGGGATTTAGTAGGACATGGAATTGGAACCCATCTTCATGAAGATCCTCAGATTCCTAACTTTAAGCAGAGAAATCGTGGAATTCGTCTGGTTCCAGGAATGACTTTGGCGATTGAGCCAATGATCAATATTGGTCGTCCAGACGTTTGTTGGCTGGATGATGATTGGACTGTTGTAACAGATGATGAAACATTATCTGCTCATTATGAGAATACAGTATTGATTACTGACGGCGAACCGGAAATTTTGACACTTACGAAATAGGGGTGAAAGAATGGAAGGATATCATATCGGTATGATGGCAAAATCACTTGCCGGACACGACAAAGGAAAAATATATATGGTTCATTCTGTGGATGAAAAATTTGTGTACTTAGTAGATGGTTCCATTAGAACAATGGAGCATCCCAAAAGAAAAAAAATGAAACATGTACAGATTGATCATACGATTCCGGAGTGGATTCAGAAACTCTTAGATAACGAAAAGAAAATTGAAAATTCTGATGTCATCAAAGCTAGAAGAGATTATGGGAGGAAATAAAAATGTCAAAGGCAGATGTTATTGAAGTAGAAGGAACTGTCCTTGAAAAATTACCAAACGCAATGTTCAAGGTAGAACTGGAAAACAAACACGTAGTTCTTGCACATATCAGCGGTAAGCTGCGTATGAACTTTATCCGTATTTTACCAGGTGATAAAGTAACAATGGAACTGTCTCCATATGACTTAACAAAAGGTCGTATTATTTGGCGAGATAAATAAAATTTAGAAAATATTCCTTTGAAAAAACTGGGAAATTTCATAAAATAGCACTTGCATTTTTCGATGTATACTGATATAATATATATCGAGCTTCTGTGAAGTGCTATTTTTTTGTGCGAAAATATAGAAGTTCTTTCACCACAACGATAAATAGGTTGTAATCTATGAGTCGTAAAAGAGGAAATCCCATAAAGGGATACCACTTGGGCTGTATGGCCTAGAGAAGGGAAAGGAGGATTCCAATGAAAGTTAGAGCATCTGTAAAACCTATCTGTGAAAAATGTAAAATCATTAAAAGAAAAGGAAGCATCAGAGTAATCTGCGAGAATCCAAAACACAAACAGAGACAGGGCTAATACCGTCATATTAGACTGACTGTTTGGAAGCAAGAAAGCTTCAAAAATTAAGTGCGGCTGCAGTAGATATCTTAAATTTTCTACTGTTTAAATATTATAATGAGTGAACTTCGGAGTGGTGTACCGAGGAGCCTCCGGCGGGTGAACGCCGTAGAGAGCGTTGCATCCCTTATAATATTGCTTAATACCGGCCATGCCGGAAAGGTCATGGAAACATGGCTGGATGTCCACATACCGACATCCCAATTAGGAAAATATTAATACAGGTCAGAGGCACACATTTCAGGCATATGTATTCATATGAGCTGCCAGATACTGACCGGACAGAAAATGGAGGAAAATTACATGGCACGTATTGCTGGTGTAGACTTACCAAGAGAAAAACGTATTGAAATCGGATTAACTTATATCTACGGAATCGGTAGAACAAGCGCTACTCGTATTCTGAAAGAAGCTAACGTTGATCCAGATACTCGTGTGAGAGATATTACAGACGAAGAAGTTAAAAGAATTAGTGCTGTAATCGATGAAACTCAGGTTGTAGAAGGTGATCTGAGAAGAGAAATCGCTATGAACATCAAACGTCTGCAGGAAATCGGATGCTACAGAGGTATTCGTCATAGAAAATCCCTGCCAGTTCGTGGACAGAAAACAAAAACAAACGCTAGAACAAGAAAAGGTCCTAAGAGAACTGTTGCTAACAAGAAAAAATAATTTCTTTACAGCAAAGATAGACATGCTGCTTAGTGCAGCATAAAGTAATGTAACCATTAAAAGAGAATATTAGAAAGTGTAGGTTAGTTTTTAAAATGGCTAAAGTGACAAAAAGAACGACAACAAAACGTCGTGTAAAGAAAAACGTTGAACGAGGACAGGCACATATCCAGTCATCTTTTAATAATACAATCGTAACATTGACAGATGCAGAAGGAAACGCTCTTTCTTGGGCAAGTGCTGGTGGTCTGGGATTTAGAGGTTCAAGAAAATCTACTCCATACGCAGCTCAGATGGCAGCTGAAACAGCTACAAAAGCTGCATTGATTCATGGTCTTAAGACTGTAGATGTATTCGTAAAAGGTCCTGGTTCAGGTAGAGAAGCTGCTATTCGTGCTCTTGCTGCTTGCGGTCTTGAAGTAGTAAGCATCAAAGACGTAACTCCAGTACCACACAATGGTTGCCGTGCACCAAAACGTAGAAGAGTCTAATTAGGAGGTTCAGTAGATTATGGCAGTTAATAGAGTACCTGTTCTGAAAAGATGTAGATCCTTAGGTCTGGATCCTATCTATTTAGGAATTGATAAAAAATCCACAAGACAGTTAAAAAGAGCAAACCGTAAAATGTCCGAATACGGTCTGCAGTTAAGAGAAAAACAGAAAGCTAAATTCATCTATGGTGTTCTGGAAAAACCTTTCCGTAACTATTATGAAAAAGCTGACAAAATGCCAGGTATGACTGGTACAAACCTGATGACTATGCTGGAAATGAGACTTGACAACGTTATTTTCCGTCTGGGATTCGCTAGAACAAGAAAAGAAGCTCGTCAGATCGTTGACCACAAACACGTTCTGGTAAACGGAAAACAGGTTAACATTCCATCTTACCAGGTAAAAGCTGGTGATCAGATTGAAATCAAAGAAGCTAAAAAATCTTCTCAGAGATATAAAGATATCCTGGATGTTACAGCTGGAAGATTAGTTCCAGAGTGGCTGGATGTTGATCAGGAAGCATTGAAAGGAACTGTTAAAGAAGCTCCTGCAAGAGATGCAATTGACGTACCAGTAAACGAAATGCTTATCGTCGAATTGTATTCTAAATAATAAATGTGAGTTATGGCTCACGGTTTATACGTGGGCCATTTTCTTATATGTTACCCTCAGTGAAGCTAAAGATCCCATGAAGGAGGGCCCGGTATGTTCGATTTTAACAAACCAAAAATTGAGATTACAGAAATTTCCGATGATAAAAAATATGGAAGATTTGTTGTAGAACCATTGGAAAGAGGTTATGGTACAACTTTGGGTAATTCCCTGAGAAGAATCATGTTGTCCTCACTTCCAGGTGCTGCTGTTAGCCAGGTTAAAATTGAAGGCGTATTGCACGAATTCAGTTCTATTCCAGGCGTAAAAGAAGACGTAACAGAAATCATCATGAACCTGAAGAGTCTTGCAATTAAAAACAGCAGTGAAAGCAACGAACCAAAAGTTGCTTATATTGAATTTGAAGGAGAAGGCGTTGTACGTGCTTCCGATATTCAGGTTGATCCAGATATCGAAATCATGAACCCTAACCAGGTTATCGCTACTCTGAATGGTGGTCCAGACAGTAAATTGTATATGGAAATTACCATTACAAAAGGTCGTGGATACATCAGCGCTGAAAAAGGAAAAACAGATGATATGGCAATTGGTGTGATTGCTGTAGATTCTATTTATACACCGGTTGAACGTGTAAACCTTACTGTAGAAAACACTCGTGTTGGTCAGATTACAGACTATGATAAACTGACTCTGGATGTATATACAAAAGGAACACTGGATCCGGATGAAGCTGTGAGCCTTGCTGCTAAAGTATTGAGCGAACATCTGAAATTATTCATTGACTTATCTGAAAATGCAGTAAATGCAGAAGTAATGATTGAAAAAGAAGACAATGAAAAAGAAAAAGTTCTTGAAATGAATATTGATGAACTGGAATTGTCCGTACGTTCTTACAACTGTCTGAAACGTGCTGGTATCAATACAGTAGAAGAACTTTGCAACAGAACATCTGAAGATATGATGAAAGTTCGTAACTTGGGACGTAAATCCTTAGAAGAAGTTCTGGCTAAATTGAAAGAACTTGGATTACAGTTAAATCCAGGGGAAGAATAAGATACGAGTCAGTGATGACTTGTGGCTGCCGACAGAGTCGGTAGGTTAAAGTAGAATTTGTAGAATAGAAAGCAATATACCAGTAAGGCCGAAGATGCGTGATATATTGTTCCACAAATGGAGGAAATGAAAAATGGCAGGATATAGAAAACTGAGCAGAACATCTGACCAGAGAAAAGCATTAATCAGAAACCAGGTAACAAATCTGTTATACCATGGAAAAATCGTTACAACAGAAGCTAAAGCAAAAGAAATCCGCAAAGTTGCAGAAGGTCTTATCGCTCTGGCTATCAAAGAAAAAGACAACTATGAAACAGTAACTGTTACAGCTAAAGTAGCTCGTAAAGATGCTGATGGAAAAAGAGTTAAAGAAGTAGTTGACGGCAAAAAAGTAACAGTTTACGATGAAGTACAGAAAGAAATCAAAAAAGATGCTCCATCCAGACTGCATGCTAGACGTCAGATGCTGAAAGTATTCTACCCAGTAAAAGCTGTTCCAACAGAAGCTGCTGGAAAGAAAAGAAACACAAAAGATGTTGACATGGTAGAAAAAATGTTTACAGAAATCGCACCAAAATATGTTGGACGTAACGGTGGTTACACAAGAATCATCAAAATCGGACCACGTAAAGGTGATGCTGCAATGGAAGTTGTTCTGGAACTGGTTTAATCCGAGCAGAATGATAAGTTATCGGTTTGTTTCGTAAGAAACAGACCGGTTTTTTGTATCAATAGAAAAAACAAGAGGGTTGAAAAAATGGAACGACATGATTCAGAACAATTATTTGGAAGATTTGAATTTTGGGATAAACTAAAAGAATCTGAAAAAAGAATATTGGAACAGCAATTGTATCCTATGGTTTATCAGGAAGGGCAATATATTTCCAGTACAGGAATGGATTGTCTGGGATTGTTTCTTGTGGAATATGGAACCCTTAGAGTATATTTAGTGTCGGAAAGTGGAAAAGAAGCTACCGTTTTTCGTATGCATGAAGGTGAATTATGTATGATATCTGGGTCTTGTATGCTATCAAGTTTTCCGTTTGATATACAAATTGATGCGGAAACAGAAGCTAAATTATACTTACTTCCAACGAGTGCAGTGAAAAAAGTAATGGAAGAAAATATTTACATGGAAAATTTTGTTTATAAAATGATGAATGAAAATTTTTCAGATATAATTGCCGCGGTACAGAAAATGTTATTTGCAACACTGGAACAACGAATCGCGGAATTTTTGCTTGACGAATCCGTACGTTGCCATTCCTCAGAAATCATGATGACACAGGAACAGATTGCCCGTGCGATTGGAAGCGCCAGAGAAGCGGTGAGTAGAATTTTAAAACAAATGGTGAAAGATGGTTCAGTGGAATTATTCCGGGGCGGGGTAAGGATATTGGATAAGAAAAAGTTGTATAATATTTTGTAGTTTGTTTTGAATTTCGTGGGAAGGAATGAGTCCTATCTATTGTTTTGCAGAAACAGGCCGCTCCTTCTCAACTTCCTTCTAACTACGACTAAATTGACGCTCAGGAAAGCCTTCGCGCCAAAAGTCTTCGTAAGAAGGTGATTTTCGAAGTCGCTTTTACCAATGTTTCTGCAAAACAATAGATAGGACTCATTCCTGCCAAACGAAACAAAACGGCAGTGGAAACTTTAGTGTTTTTATCCATTTTATCAGACAGAACCTGCAGATGCTATTTTGTTTTGTCAAGTAAAAATATTTATTTCAGCATATTTAAAATCGCTGCTTTCGACTGTACTCCAACCGCAGAAGCTGTAACCTTCCCATTTTTGAATACCAACAATGTTGGGATACTCATAATACGATACTGCTGTGCCAGTTCTGGATTTTCGTCAATATCTACTTTGCCAACTACAAAATCTGTAGATTCGCTGGAAAGTTCTTCCAGTGTAGGAGCGAGCATTTTGCAAGGCATGCACCAGGTAGCCCAGAAATCTACCAATACAGGTTTATCAGACTGTAATACTTCTTCATTAAAATTCGCTGTTGTTAATTTTTTTGCCATAATCGTATTTCCTTTCTATAAAAACATTTTTAACTGGAATAGTTATACTATTTCTTTCTGATACTATAATATCACAGGTACTCAAAAAAATTCAGTGATAAAGTCACATAATTAATGAAAATATTAAAAGTATAAACTTTTCAGAAACTGCATTGCCAGGAATTTGGAAAAGGTGTATATTTAGTGAAACTTGAGGTTTTGACTATAAAGAAAGGAATGAAACTATGCAGAAAAAAATGCTTTTTATTTTTAATCCACGGTCTGGGAAAGGTCTGATTAAAAATAAATTATTTGATATTATAGATATTTTTGTAAAAGGTGGATATGAAGTTATTGTGCATCCGACACAGGCACCAATGGATGGCTGCAATATAGCAAAAGAAATGGCAAAAGACATGGATTTGGTTGTATGCAGCGGTGGTGATGGTACGTTGGATGAAGTGGTTAGTGGTCTGATGCAGTCTGGGTGTTCCGTACCGCTTGGTTACATTCCGGCTGGAAGTACCAATGATTTCGCAAATAGCTTGAATATTCCAAAAGATATGGTGGAAGCTGCGCATATGATTGTGGAAGGGAAACCTTATTCCTTTGATGTGGGTTCTTTCAATGATGATACCTTTATTTATATTGCCGCTTTTGGTTTGTTTACGGATGTGTCTTATGAGACAAATCAGGATTTGAAAAATATCTTTGGGCATGTGGCATATTTGATGGAAGGTGCGAAAAAGATTTTAGATATTAAATCCTACCATATGAAAGTCGAAGCCAATGGAAAGGTTTATGAAGGCAATTATATGTATGGAATGATTACCAATTCACATTCCGTAGGTGGATTCAAGAACCTGACAGGACCAGATGTAGAAATGGATGATGGTCTGTTTGAAGTTACTTTGATCAAATTGCCAAAAACGCCACTGGAGTTGAATGAAATTATCACCTCATTGGCAACACAAAATGATAATACCGATTTGATTGATTCTTTTAAAACAGACAATCTGACGGTGCATTCCGTAGAAGAAACACCGATTGCATGGACATTGGATGGTGAATTTGGTGGAGATCATGTAGATGTGAGCATTAGAAATGAAAAGCGTGCCCTTGATATTATCATCAACACTTGAATTTCTGATTGGTTTGGAGTATAATACTTAAGAATTGGTGGCATTTACCAAAGTGCCCTAAAATAACAAGACATTTATACGTAGGAGGTATAAGTATGTTAGTATCAGCAAAAGAAATGTTAGACAAAGCTAAAGCAGGTCATTATGCAGTTGGACAGTTCAACATCAACAACCTGGAATGGACAAAAGCTATTTTGTTAACAGCTCAGGAATGCAACTCTCCAGTAATCTTAGGTGTATCTGAAGGTGCTGGAAAATATATGTGTGGTTATAAAACAGTTGTAGGCATGGTTAATGGTATGCTGGAAGAACTGAAAATCACAGTTCCAGTTGCTCTGCATCTGGATCACGGCAGCTATGACGGATGTCTGAAATGTGTAGAAGCTGGATTCTCTTCTATCATGTTCGATGGTTCTCATTACCCAATCGAAGAAAACGTTGCAAAAACAAAAGAACTGGTTAAAATCTGTGCAGAACACGGAATGTCTCTGGAAGCAGAAGTTGGTTCTATCGGTGGAGAAGAAGACGGTGTAATCGGTGCTGGTGAATGTGCAGATCCACAGGAATGTAAAATGATCGCTGATCTGGGAATCGACTTCCTGGCAGCAGGTATCGGTAACATCCATGGAAAATATCCAGCAAACTGGAAAGGTCTGAGCTTTGAAACTCTGGATGCTATCCAGCAGCTGACAGGCGATATGCCACTGGTTCTGCATGGTGGTACAGGTATCCCAGCAGACATGATCAAAAAAGCTATCGATTTAGGTGTTTCCAAAATCAACGTTAACACAGAATGCCAGCTGTCCTTCGCAGCAGCTACACGTGAATATGTTGAAGCAGGAAAAGATCAGCAGGGTAAAGGTTATGACCCAAGAAAACTGCTTGCACCTGGTTTCGAAGCTATCAAAGCTACTGTTAAAGAAAAAATGGAACTGTTCGGTTCTGTAAACAAAGCTTGATTGTTTTAGAATTTGGGGCAGTCCACTTTAATTATGAAGTGGACTGCCTTTTCTGAATTTACAGGAGATTTTCAAGAGAAAGTTTGCTGCAAGTTCAGAAAAATGAAACTTATACCAAAGAAAGGGCATAAAAATGAGGGAATATATTGACGTAGTTGCAACTTTTGGGGAAAACGTATTTAATGATTCAGTTATGCAGGCTCGTTTGCCAAAGAAAGTTTATAAAGATTTGAAGCAGACGATTGAGGAAGGAAAAGACCTGTCTCTTGAAATTGCGGATGTAGTTGCTCACGAAATGAAAGAATGGGCAATCGAAAAAGGAGCTACCCATTACAGCCATTGGTTTCAGCCATTGACAGGCGTTACCGCTGAAAAACATGACGCATTTATTACTGCACCAATGTCAAATGGAAAAGTATTGATGAGCTTTTCCGGGAAAGAATTGATCAAAGGGGAACCAGATGCATCATCCTTCCCATCCGGTGGACTTCGAGCAACATTTGAAGCAAGAGGATATACGGTATGGGATTGTACATCACCAGCATTTGTTCGTCAGGATGCAGCAGGTGCAACTTTGTGTATTCCTACCGCATTTTGTTCTTATACGGGAGAAGCTTTGGATCAGAAAACTCCATTGCTTCGTTCTATGGAAGCAATTAATAAAGAATCTCTGCGTTTGATTCGTTTGTTTGGAAATACAACATCCAAAAAAGTAGTACCATCTGTAGGAGCAGAACAGGAATATTTCCTGGTAGACGCTAAGAAATTTATGGAAAGAAAAGACCTGATTTATACAGGTAGAACACTGTTTGGTGCGATGCCTCCAAAAGGTCAGGAATTGGATGATCATTATTTTGGAACGATTCGTCAGAAAATTGCGGGTTATATGCGCGATGTCAATGAAGAATTGTGGAAGCTAGGTGTATCTGCAAAAACACAGCACAATGAAGCTGCACCAGCACAGCATGAATTGGCACCAATTTATGCGCCTGCTAATATTGCGGTAGACCATAACCAGTTGATCATGCAGACACTGAAAAGAGTAGCAAGAGATCATGGATTAAAATGTCTGCTTCATGAAAAACCATTTGCCGGTGTGAACGGTTCTGGTAAACATGACAACTGGTCTCTGGTTACCGATGATGGCATCAATCTGTTGGAGCCAGGAAAAACACCTCATCAGAATATTCAGTTCCTTTTGGTATTGAGCTGTATTTTGAAAGCTGTAGATGTACATGCAGATTTACTTCGTGAATCAGCAGCAGATGTTGGAAATGATCATCGTCTGGGAGCAAATGAAGCACCTCCAGCAATTATTTCTGTATATCTGGGTGAACAGCTGGAAGAAATTGTAGAACAGCTGGTATATCAGGATAATGCCGACCACAGTTTAAAAGGCGGAAAATTAAGAACAGGGGTAAAAACACTGCCGGATCTTGCAAAAGATGCTACAGACAGAAATCGTACATCACCATTTGCCTTTACTGGAAACAAATTCGAATTCCGTATGGTTGGTTCTCAGGACTCTGTGGCTCAGCCGAACGTTGTCTTGAATACGATTGTAGCAGAAAGTTTCCGAGAAGCATGCGAAGTTCTGGAACATGCAGAAGATTTTGAAGATGCTGTACATGATCTGATTGTAAAGAACTGCACCGAACACCAGAGAATCATTTTCAATGGTAACGGATATTCAGAAGAATGGGTAGAAGAAGCAAAACGCCGTGGACTGCCAAATCTGAAATCCATGGTGGATGCGATTCCAGCTCTGGTTACAGACAAAGCAATCCATTTGTTTGAAAAGTTCCATGTATTCAGCAGAACAGAATTGGAATCCCGTGCAGAAGTAAAATATGAAACCTATTCCAAAGCAATCAACGTGGAAGCACGTGCGATGGCTGATATTGCAGCAAAACAGTTGATTCCTGCCGTTATCAAATATGTAAAATCTCTTGCAGATACAGTGAATGCGCTTCGTATGATCGATGGAATCGACAGCAGCGTGGAAATGGATTTGTTGAAAGAATCTTCTGAATTACTGAAAGAAGCACAGACTGCGTTGAAAGAATTACAGAAATATACAGAAACAGCAGCCTGGATTGAAAATAAAGAAGAACAGGCAAAATATTATCATGAAAAAGTTTGTCCATGTATGGTTGCATTGAGAGCCCCAATCGACAAACTGGAAATGATCGTAGATAAAGAAATGTGGCCAATGCCATCTTATGGCGATTTGATGTTTGACGTATAATAGAAAAAAGTATCGTAACCAACGTTGCGATACTTTTTTTGTATAAAATAACGGGCAGCAGAGCTGGCAAACTTATAAATAATAGAAGGAATTACATGCAGATGAAATACTCTGCTGCCGTTTACTATCCCTAAAAAAGGAGGGTGCCAGATGCGATTGGACATCTGGCACTATTATGAAAAAGTTTATCAAAAAAGTAATATTTCATTTCAACTATATCTTTGTTATAATCACAGTATAAAAAACAGAAATGAAGAAAACATGTTTAAAAAGTAAATGTATTTTGAAATAAAAATGAACAAATTGTTAATAAAATTTATGAGGAAAAGGTGAATTTATGGAACAAATTCAGTATTTGGAAATGCAAAAAATCAACCAGGCATTGATTCGTGATGTGGAAAAATTTTTACTGGAACACGAGGTAGCACCGCAAATGCAGCACCGTGTGATTACGCCAACCATGCCATTTTATGGAAAAGATATTTTGGAAATGGGAATTGCCGCTTTGCTGCAGAAAGAAAATCTTCTTTTGACAGGTTCCAAAGCGACAGGAAAAAATGTTTTGGCAGAGAATCTGGCGTGGATTTTCGGACGTCCGTCCTTTAATATATCCTTCCATGTAAATACAGGAAGCGGTGAATTGATTGGAACAGATACGTTTGAAGATAATCAGGTAAAACTTCGTAAGGGAAGTATTTATCAGTGTGCAGAATACGGTGGTTTTGGCATTTTGGATGAGATCAATATGGCAAAAAACGATGCGGTATCTGTGCTGCATGCAACTTTGGATTATAGAAGAAGTATTGATGTTCCGGGTTATGATAAAATTGAATTGCATCCGGCAGCTCGATTTATTGGAACTATGAATTACGGCTATGCGGGAACGAAGGAATTGAATGAAGCACTGGTATCCAGATTTCTGGTCATTGCCATGCCAAGTCAGACAGAAGAAACGTTGGCACAGATTTTTACTACTACATTTCCGGATGCGAAAAAAGAAGCGTTGCAGCAGTTTAGGGGATTGTTTATGGATTTGCAGACGAAAGCAGAAAATGGGGAAATTTCTACCAAAGCGATTGATTTGCGCGGAATTCTGGCGGCTATCAGAACGGTTAAACAGGGAATTTCTCCGAGTGCAGCCATTCGTATGGGTGTGATCAATAAATGCTTTGATTCTTTTGAAAAGGAAATCGTGGAGGACGTGGTAATGACACGAATTCCAGAGGATTGGACGAGAGAACAGGTATTTTAGACTTTCGGCAGTATAAAAAGAAAGGGTTTCTATGGAAAATCGACAGATTGAAATTGAAAACAGAATGAAAAATATCATATGGACTGTCTGCGGAGATTATACCCTGGATGCCAAGCCGGATGTAGAAGGATTTTTGCGCTGCAAATATATTGCCCTTTATGACGGAATCAAACAAGGCGCATTTGCAAAGTATTTCGATAAAGATGCCATGAGTCTTTATTTGGTCAAAAAAGTATTTTTACAGGCGGATGAAGGTGCGTTGCTGGAAATCGCACGTATGTGCATGGAAGAAGCGGTAGGAAATAAAATCGCGAAAGAGCGAAGTGGTGTGGAAAGTATTCGGAAAAAGGCGTACGAATATGTGCTGGAGCATGATTTGGACCATCTGGTAAAAAGTGATCTTGGGAGATTAAAAGTTGCTCTGATGCGTGCTGTTTTGCATGAAGGAACGAAGCAAGAGCGCAGACTGCAGGAGCGATTGGATCGTTTGTACGAACTGCATGAGGTGCAGGATACGATGGATATCATTCGGACGGTAGATGCGTGTTATAATGCCTGGGTGGATCCGGAATTTGAGACAAAAAAAGGAAGTCTGGAACAGGTTCTGGCTATTACGCTGGATGAACTGATGGAATTTAACTGGCAGGATTTTCTTACGGAAGAAATGTATGAAGAAAATTTCGCCGCTTATCTGGAGCGTATGAGCCAGGAGATGACCGCGACAGGACAAAAAAGGGAAGAACAGGACGAGCAAAAAGAAAAAAATAAGAAGAATATCATTCGTGTTTCAGAAGAAGAATTTAACAAAGTACACACGTATGTAGAACTGAATTTTGGAAAGTCGTACCTGAGTCCTCTGGAAGAAAATAAGTTAAAGCTCGCATTATGTAAAGGGGCACATGCAGATTGCGGACTCTTTTTTACGGAAGGAATTTTGGCACATCCGGTACAGAATAATTATCAGCTGGCTTATGCGAAAAAACAGAGGGATAAAAACAGATATGCATACTTTGACAACCACAGGATTGTGAAAAGAAATATCGAAGTTCTCTTGGGAATCATGAAACGGTCTCTTATGGTCAGACAGGAAGAAATTGAAGTCTTATCGGATCGAGGAACATTGAAGGCAGAGCGCTTGTGGAGAGTGGGAAGAAGCCATAATGCCAGTTTATTTGCACAAACACAGAAAACAGATAACCGGGATTTTGTGGTGGATCTGCTGATTGATGCCAGCGGTTCTCAACGAGTACGGCAAAATCAAGTAGTTCTGCAGGCTTATATTATTATGGAAGCATTGACACAGATGGGAATTCCCCTTCGGGTTATGAGTTACTGCACATTTTGGAATCATACGATTTTGCATCGTTTTCGGGAGTATGACGATGGTATTGCCGCAAATGATAAAATTTTTGAATTTGTTACGTCGTCTAACAACCGGGATGGTCTGGCGATTCGGGCAGCAGCGCATGGGCTTTTGGAAAGACCGGAAGAACAAAAAATCATGATCATTTTGAGTGATGGGCGTCCGTATGACGTGGTGGTGAATCGGCCGAACGTACGAAATCCCAAGCCGTATATGGGGGATTATGGTGCCAGGGATACGGGGCTTGAAGTTCGCCGGCTGCGTAATCTGGGGGTTTCGGTGCTCGGCGTCTTTGTAGGAGAAGAACAGGATCTGGAAGCGGAAAAGAAGATTTTTGGAAAGGATTTTGCTTATACCAGAGATATTACCAATTTTTCCAAAATCGTAGGAAATTACATGGCAAAACAGTTGGAAGAAAGTATTTAAATATGGAAATATAAAATTTCCGGAAAAAAAGGAGAAAATGTTGAGAAAATGTTAAATTTATTACATTTTCTCTTTTCTTTTTTTATAAACTATATTAAAATATATGCTAAGAGACTTTGCTTTTTGGGGGAATTAGCAAAAGAAAAAACTATATAAGCTGAAAGAGGGTATAATTATGATTTCCAACCAGATACTTCAAAGTACAATTGATGGTTTAAAGGGAATTTCCAGAATGGATTTTAGCGTAGCAGATACGGAAGGAAATATTCTGGCATCTACATACCAAAGTCAGGAAATCGGAAGTTCTGAAATTTTGGGTTTTGCACAATCACAGGCGGACAGCCAGGTGGTTCGTGGATATCAATTTTTTAAAGTATATGATGAAAATCGTTTGGAATATATTGTGATTGTGCAAGGTCCAAACGAAGATGCATATATGATTGGGAAAATGGCCGCATTTCAGGTGCATGGATTGATGGTCGCTTATAAAGAAAGATTTGATAAAGATAATTTTATAAAGAATCTGATTTTGGATAATCTCCTTTTGGTTGATATATATAATCGTGCGAAAAAGCTTCATATTGAAATAGAAGCGAGACGTGTGGTTTTTATCTTGGAAATGCAGAAAGGAAAGGATATCAATATTCTTGAAACTGTGAAAAATATCTTCCACGGAAAACAGGGGGATTTTATTACAGCAGTAGACGAGAAGAGTGTTATCATCGTGAAAGAAGTATGTGCAGGGGATGGATATGAGCAGATGCAGAAGATTGCCCAGTCTATTTTGGATACGGTAAATCGCAATGCTCATTTGGATATGCACATTGCTTATGGAACGATTGTAAAAGAATTAAAAGAAGTCTCACGTTCTTACAAAGAAGCACGTATGGCGTTGGATGTAGGCAAGATTTTCTTTAGCGAAAAAGAAATTATTGCGTACAGTTCTCTGGGAATCGGACGTTTGATCTATCAGCTTCCTATTCCATTATGTAAAATGTTCATTCGAGAGATTTTTGAAAATAAATCTCCGGATGATTTCGACGAGGAAACACTGACGACCATCAATAAATTCTTTGAGAACAGTTTGAATGTATCAGAGACATCACGTCAGTTATACATTCATCGTAATACACTGGTATATCGTCTGGACAAAATTCAGAAAAGTACCGGTCTTGACCTGAGAGTATTCGAAGATGCGATTACATTTAAGATTGCTTTGATGGTCGTAAAATATATGAAATATATGGAAACTTTAGAGTATTAGCAACTGTTTAGGAGGAGTATATGATTACATTAGAAAATGTAAGTAAAGCATACACAAAAGGCCAGCCAGCCTTGAATGATGTATCTTTGCACATTGAAAAAGGGGAATTTGTATTCATTGTAGGAAACAGTGGATCTGGGAAATCTACGCTGATCAAACTTTTATTGAAGGAATTGGAGCCAACATCAGGTACAATTATTGTAAATGGTCAGAATCTTGGAAAATTAAGAAGAAGAAAAGTTCCGAAATACCGTCGTGGGGTAGGCATTGTATTTCAGGACTTCCGTCTGTTAAAAGACCGTAATGTATATGAAAATGTTGCGTTTGCGCAGCGTGTCATTGAAAAACCAAACCGTGTGATCAAAAAGAATGTTCCAGAGATTTTAACACTGGTTGGTCTGGCTGAAAAATACAGATCATTTCCAAGAGAGCTGTCTGGTGGTGAGCAGCAGCGAGTAGCGTTGGCGAGAGCTTTGGTTAACAGACCAAACATTTTGCTGGCCGATGAACCTACAGGTAACCTGGACCCTAAGAATTCACTGGATATCATGCATTTGTTAGAAGAAATTAATGAACGTGGAACAACAGTACTTGTAGTTACTCATAACAAAGAAATTGTTAATGCATTCAAAAAACGAGTAATTATGTTGCGTAAAGGTTCAATCATTTACGATGAACAGGAAGGTGAATACATTGAGGATTAGTACGATTGGCTATTGTGCCAAACAGGGGATAAAAAATATTTGGAGAAACATTATGTTCTCGATTGCATCCATTGCAACCATGTCAGCATGTATTTTCTTATTTGGATTATTCTTTTCCTTATTGATCAATGTGCAGTACATTGTAAAGGGTGCCGAAGAAGGCGTTGCAATCACGGTGTTGTTTAATGAAGATGCTGACCAGGCTGCGATCAATGCTATCGGTGAAGAAATTCTGGGATGTGATGGAGTAACGTCTGTGGACTATATTTCCGCAGAACAGGCTTGGGATGAATTTAGTAAAGATTATTTTGGCGGTGAAGAAGAAGCTGAAAAATGGAGCGAAGGTTTTATCAATGATAACCCGCTGGCAAATTCATCCAGTTATTCCGTATATGTAGACAAGATTGAAAATCAGGATGCAGTCGTTGCGTATATCCAGACTTTGGATGGCGTAAGAGAAGTAAATCAGTTAAAAGGCGCTACAGATACGTTGTCCACTTTCAACAGTCTGCTGACAACAGTAGCGGTAACCATTATTTTGATTCTGCTTTGTGTAGCGGTATTTTTGATTAGCAATACAGTTTCTATGGGTATTGCAATTCGTAAAGAAGAAATCGGAATTATGAAATTGATTGGTGCGAATAACTCATTCGTTCGTGCACCATTTATCATCGAAGGTTTGATCATCGGTGTGATTGGTTCTTTGATTCCATTGGTTATTTTATTTGTTCTTTATGAAAAAGTAATCGAATATGTTTTGACGAAGTTCAGTATGTTAAATAATGTCATGCAGTTTTTAAGTGTCGTTCAGGTATTCGAAGTTCTGGTACCAGTTGCTTTGGTATTGGGTATGGGTATTGGTCTGTTCGGAAGTATGATTACCATTAGAAAACATCTGAAAGTATAATACGTGGGGAAATAAAAGCTTCAAAAGATGGGTGGTCTTTTGGGGCTTTTGTTGTTTCCGGTTTGAGACGGACGAAAATCACATATACCTTTGCAGAAACAGGCCGCTCGTCCTCAACTAACTTCTAAGCGCGACTAATAAACGCTCAGGAGAGCCTTCGCGTTTAAGTCTTGCTAAGAAGTGGATTTTCGGACTCGCTTACCCAATGTTTCTGCAAAGGTATATGTGATTTTCTGTTTCGTTCCAAACGGAGCGAGTGTTGAGTGGATATAGGTGGAGGTATAGAAATGCTCGATATTATTATTTGACGTAGTAAATTTGTAGTCTATGTGTAAGAAAATATAATAAGAAAATATAGTAATTAAGGTGATGAATAGAAATGAGAAAAAGAGATAAGATTTGGCTTTCGGGTTTTGTTGGCGGGATTGTTGGTAGTGCTGTGTTGTATTGCGGGGTGTTTTATGTGCAGCATGGTTCTCTTCCTTTTACGAATGAGAGTGTGGCAGCGGGTGAGTGGAATCAGAAGACTGCCGTGATTGAAGAGTTGATTGATAAAAATTTTATTGATGATGTGGATGAGGAAACTTTGGCGGATGGAATGTATGATGGTCTGCTGGAAAGTCTGGATGATGTGTATTCGGATTATTATTCTGCAGAGGAATATCAGAAATATAAAGAACTTTCGCAGGGAAAATATACGGGGATTGGTCTGGTAATGCAGCAGGACCCGGATACGATGGAAATTACGGTGAAACAGTGCTATCCGAATATGCCGGCAGATTTGGCTGGAGTACAGGCAAATGACTGTATTTATATGGTAGACGGGCAGTTGGCTTCTGAGATGACAGTGACAGAGCTTTCGGAAATGATCAAATATGGAGATAAGGATGAAGTAACCCTGACGATCAAACGTGAGGGAGAAGAAGAATTGTTGGAGATTACGGTGGTTCTGGATACGATTGAGATTCCAGTAGTATACGACCGTATATTGGAGGATTCCATCGGATATATTCAGATTGCGGAGTTTACGGATGGTACCAGCAACCAGTTTGAGACTGCTTATCAGGGAATGCTGGAAGAAAAGATAGAAGGATTGATCATTGACCTTCGTACCAATCCCGGCGGACTTCTGAATGCAGTCTGTGACACATTGGAACAGATTTTGCCGGAAGGTATGATCGTGTATACAGAAGATAAGTATGGAAATCGGGACGAACATACCTGCAAAGGGAAAACACCGATTGAAATTCCGCTGGTGATTCTGATTGATGAAAACAGTGCCAGTGCATCTGAAATTTTTGCCGGGGCAGCGAAAGATCATGAAATTGCGACTCTGGTCGGAAATACTACATTTGGAAAGGGAATTGTGCAGAAATTATATCCGTTGAGCGACGGAAGTGCCATTAAGCTGACGGTTTCCAAGTATTACACGCCAAATGGAGTCAATATTCATGGAACAGGGATTGAACCAGATGTGAAAGTGGAATGGACAGGAGAACAGGAGACGTTGTTGACCCCTTCATTATATAATGAACTTCCACTGGACGAATGGCTGGCGCAGGATGTGCAGATGGAGACAGGATTGGAAGTTTTAAAGACAGAAATCGAGGAAAAGTAAGTGGAAACAGGTCATGTATTTGGGATAAGTATATGACCTGTTTTAAATAAATTAAATTTTTTTGCAAAAAACTGCAAGGTTTCATTTTTTTGCGTGTATAAGTATATGAAGGCAGTTAAATCTGATTCTTCAATCTGCAGAAAGGAGGAATAAGATATGGACCGGGATATTGTGAATCTTCTGAAAAAGAAAGACCAGCGTGCGATTAATCTGATGCAGGAACGCTATGAGAAATTGATTTATTACATTGCGAATACTGTGTTGGCGGGACGCGAGTCTGCGGTGGAAGAATGTGTCAATGATGTGTATTTGAAAATCTGGGTACATGGCGCTGGATATGATTATAAAAAAGCCAGTTTTAAGACCTACATCAAAGTAATCACCAGAAATACCGCATTGAATCATTTGCGAACCATACGCCATCTGGAAACCCATGAACAATCTGATGAGAGTGAAGACATTCAGGAAGAATACATAGATTATCGTCAGAATCCAGAACATGGTGTAATCCGAAAAGAAGAAGTACAGGTTCTCGAAAATTTGCTCAGAAAGTTAAAAAGCAAAGATCGGGAGTTGGTAATCCGCCGTTTTTATTACCTTCAAAGTTCAAAGCAGATTGCTCTGGCAATGAAAATGACGGAAAATGCAGTGGACAGCAAGCTTTCGAGGCTGCGCAAAAAAATCAAGGAACATTTTGAGAGGGAGGTTTCTAAATGAGTGCATGGAATCAAAATCGTTTGATTGATATTTTTACGAATGTGGATATTTCGTTGCTGGAATCCGAAATGCTGGAGGCAGATTTGGAGAATGCAGAGTTAATGGAAAATAAAAAAGAAAAATGGGGCAAAAAGAAAATCGCCGTTATTTCCGGAATTGCAGCAGGTTCTGTTGCGATTACAGGTGCAGTGGTATTGCTGCTGAAAAAAAGTAACTGGCTGAGAAGAGCCGCCTAAAGGAGAAGATTATGTTTGAAAAAATCGCTGAAATGATCGCAGAACAGTTAAATGTAGACGTAGAAAAAATTACAATGGAAACAAATATGAAAGAAGATCTGGGTGCAGATTCTCTGGATTTGTTTGAATTAGTTACAGCTTTGGAAGATGAGTACAGCATTGATATCGACTCTGAAGATCTGGTAAATCTGACAACTGTAAAAGCAGTTATGGATTATTTGAACGGGAAAGGAATCAACTAGGATGAAAACAACAATTACAGAATTGTTGGGCATTCAGTATCCGATTATTCAGGGCGGCATGGCATGGGTGGCAGAACACACACTTGCCGCCGCCGTTTCTAATTCAGGCGGTCTTGGAATTATCGCCGCAGGGAATGCCCCATATGAATATGTAAAAGAAGAAATCAGAAAAACAAGAGAATTAACGGATAAGCCATTTGGTGTCAATATTATGCTGCTGAGTCCATGTGCTGAAGATATTGCCCGATTGGTAGTGGAAGAAAAAGTACCTGTCGTTACAACTGGTGCAGGAAATCCTGGACCATATCTGCAGCAGTGGAAAGAGGCTGGAATCAAAGTAATTCCTGTGGTAGCTTCTGTGGCACTTGCAAAAATTATGGAAAAAGCAGGTGTAGACGCTGTGATTGCAGAAGGATGTGAATCCGGCGGTCATATTGGAGAGACAACAACGATGGCATTGGTACCTCAGGTTGTAGATGCAGTCAAGATTCCAGTAATTGCGGCAGGTGGTATTTGCGATGGACGTGGATTTGCTGCAGCAATGATGCTGGGAGCGCAGGGCGTACAGATGGGAACCAGATTTTTGGTATCCGAAGAATGTATCGTGCATCCAAACTACAAAGAGAGAGTATTAAAAGCAAAAGATATTGATTCCGTTGTAACAGGTCGTTCCACTGGACATCCGGTGCGTACCTTGCGCAATCAGATGACAAAAGAATATTTGCAGAAAGAAAAAGATGGTGCAAGTTTCGAAGAACTGGAAATGATGACACTCGGTTCTTTACGAAGAGCAGTACAGGATGGAGATACAAAGACAGGAACCATGATGGCAGGTCAGTGTGCCGGAATGGTGAAAAAAGTGCAGACTTGTCAGGAAATGATTGAAGAAATTATGACAGAAGCAAACGAACTGTTTGCAAAATTTGGAAATAAATAGGTGGTAGACAACATGGGTAAGACAGCATTTATGTTCCCAGGGCAGGGTGCTCAGTATGTGGGAATGGCAAAGGAATTATATGATTCCAGAAGTGAGAGCAGAGAAATTTTTGAAACGGCTTCTAAGGTAACCGGTTTGTCTATTGAAGATTTGTGTTTTTTAGAAAATGAGCAATTGCATCAGACCAGATATACACAGCCGGCATTGTTGACAGCGATTTGTTCTATTTTGAAAGCTGTGGAAAAAGAAGGAATTAAGGCCGATATGGCAGCAGGACTTAGTCTGGGAGAATATGCAGCACTGGTAGCTTCTGGTGCAATGAAATTTGAAGATGCCGTTTCTTTGGTTTGTAAACGAGGCATTTTGATGGAAGAAGCAGTTCCTGCAGGAAAAGGGAGCATGGCTGCCGTTATCTCTAAAAAACCACTTCCGCTGGAACAGATTTGTGAAGAAACAGAAGGCCTGGTTACTGTGGCAAATTACAATTGTCCGGGACAGCAGGTAATTTCCGGTGAAGTGGAAGCGGTACAGCGTGCAGCTGAAAAATGCAAAGAAGCAGGCGCTTTTCGCGTGGTGCCTTTACAGGTAAGTGGTTCCTTTCATTCTCCGATGTTGAAAGAAGCAGGAGAAAAATTAAAAGGTTATTTGGATAACATTGAGATCAAACAGCCGGAAATTCCATTTATTTCTAATGTAACAGCAAAAGAAGAAAAAGAACCGGAAAGAATGAAAGAATTACTCAGTCAGCAGGTGTATTCTTCTGTTTTGTGGCAGCAGAGTGTGGAAGAAATGATCGCAAATGGTGCAGATACATTTGTAGAAATCGGACCGGGAAAAACATTGAGTGGTTTTATGAAAAAAATCAACCGTTCCGTTACGGTGTATCACGTAGAGACATTGGATGAATTGATGGCACTTGCCGAAAAAAGGAGACAGGAATGTTAACAGGAAAAATTGCATTGGTAACTGGCGCAGGCCGCGGAATTGGGAGAGCAACAGCAATTACATTAGCTAAATACGGTGCAGATGTAATTGTAAATTATCAGTCATCAGAAAGTAAAGCGCAGGAAGTAGCACAGATTATTCGTGATATGGGAAGAAATGCCATCACCATCAAAGCGAATGTTGCCAAAGCGGATGAATGTGCAGCTATGTTTGAACAGATTAAAAAAGAATTTGGCAGACTGGATATTTTGGTAAATAATGCGGGTATTACCAGAGATAATCTGGCGGTTCGTATGAAAGAAGAAGAATTTGATCAGGTAATCGAAACCAATCTGAAAGGCGCATTTTTATGTATGCAGCAGGCTTCTTTGCTGATGATGAAAAAGCGCTATGGAAAAATTATTAATATTTCCTCCATTTCCGGTGTGAAAGGAAATGCAGGACAGATGAATTATTGTGCTGCGAAAGCAGGCGTGATCGGTATGACAAAATCGCTGGCGAGAGAATTGGCAGCAAGAAATGTAAATGTAAATGCAGTTGCGCCAGGGTACATTGAGTCTGACATGACACAGGTATTGCCTGAAACGGTGAAAGAGGCTGCACTTGCACAAATCCCATTGAAACGCATGGGAAAACCGGAAGAGATTGCGGAAACGGTTGCTTTTCTGGCATCTGACAGAGCATCTTATATTACCGGACAGGTACTTTTAGTTGACGGAGGAATGGGAATTTGATGAAACGCGTAGTAGTGACAGGAATGGGGATTATTTCCCCGATCGGAAATACAATCGACGAATTTTGGAATAGTTTAAAAGAGAAAAAAACAGGGATTGGAACTTTGACACGTTTCGACACCAGTGATTACAAAGTAAAACTGGCCGCACAGGTCAATGATTTTGATCCGATGAAATATATGGATAGAAAAGAAGCAAAGCGTATGGAACTTTTCAGTCAGTATGCGATAGCGGCTTCTGTGGAGGCTATTGAACAGTCCGGATTGGATCTGGAAATAGAAGATGCAACAAGAATTGGTGTGTCTGTGGGCTGTGGAATCGGAAGTTTGCAGATCATGGAAACTTCTTATGATCGATTGGTCAATAAGGGACCAAATCGTGTACCGCCTTTGATGGTGCCTTTGATGATTACCAATATGGCAGCCGGAAATGTGGCAATTCATTTTGGTTTAAAAGGAAAATGTACCAACGTAGTAACTGCCTGTGCGACAGGAACGCATGCAATCGGAGATGCATATCGCGCAATTCAGTGTGGAGATGCAGATGTAATGGTAGCAGGCGGAACAGAAGCAGCCATTTCTCCATTGGGCGTCAGCGGCTTTGGTGCATTGACAGCACTTACCACTGCGACAGATCCAAAGAGAGCTTCCATTCCATTTGACAAAGACAGAAGCGGTTTTGTTATGGGAGAAGGCGCTGGCGTGGTAGTGCTGGAATCTCTGGAACACGCACTGGAACGTGGGGCGACCATTTTGGCAGAAATCGGCGGTTATGGAGCGACTTGTGATGCTTATCATATTACCTCCCCTTGTGAAGATGGGGATGGAGCAGCCCGCGCTATGACACTCGCCATGAAGGAAGCCGGACTTTCCACAAAAGAAGTGCAGTACATCAACGCACATGGAACAAGTACCCATCACAACGATTTGTTTGAAACAAGAGCAATCAAAAAAGCATTTGGAGAAGATGCATACCAGTTAAATGTAAACTCTACAAAATCCATGACAGGACACATGCTGGGAGCAGCGGGTGCGGCAGAATTTATTGTGTGTGTGAAAAGTGTGATGGAAGACTATATTCATGCGACAGCAGGATTTGAAGAAGCAGAAGGAGAAATGGATCTGAATTATACCAAAGAGGCTGTACATCGTACCGTTGATGCTGCCATCAGCAATTCTTTGGGATTTGGGGGACATAATGGAAGTCTGCTTGTGAAGAAGTTTGCTTAAAAAGGAGAAAAAATGAATTTTGAATTGAATGAAATTCTCACAATTATAGATAAGGTGAAGTCTACAGGACTGGATTCCTTCGAATATCAGGATACAGAAACAAAAATCAAGATCAGAGGAACGAAACCAGTGGTAGTGGGGCAGGTACAGACTTTACAGAATGTACCAGTGGAGGCAAATGTACAAAGTACGACAAACATATCAGATATGACAGAAATCCAAGCCCCAATGGTAGGCACTTTCTACGCAGCTCCATCTGAGGATGCACCAGCTTTTGTGTCCGTTGGGGATAAGGTAAGCAAAGGGCAGACCGTTGCTATTATTGAAGCTATGAAATTTATGAACGAAATTACCTCTGATGTAGATGGAATTGTAGAAGAGATTCTGGTAGAAAATGAATCTCTGGTAGAGTTTGGGCAGCCGCTGATGCGGATTAAGAAAGGATAACAAACAATGTTAAATACAAAACAAATCATGGAAATCTTACCTCATCGTGCGCCATTT
Organism: Ruminococcus sp.; assembly: GCA_036308845.1. Lineage (GTDB taxonomy): Bacteria > Bacillota > Clostridia > Lachnospirales > Lachnospiraceae > Oliverpabstia. Next base: position 4,430 of record JAXJUX010000299.1, on the reverse strand, counting down.
CTTCTGGTGGATCGTATCGATGAACTGGAACCGGGAAAACGTGCGGTTGGTGTGAAGGCAGTTACATACAACGAGCCTTTTTTTCAGGGACACTTTCCACAGGAGCCAGTGATGCCGGGCGTTTTGATTTGCGAAGCACTGGCACAGGTTGGTGCAGTGGCATTGTTGTCAGAAGAACAATACAAAGGGAAAATTGCGCTTTTCGGGGGAATCAACAAAGCAAGATTTCGCCAGAAAGTAGTTCCAGGAGATGTACTTCGTCTGGAAACAGAACTTATTAAAATCAAAGGACCAGTAGGCGTAGGAAAAGCAACCGCTTATTTGGAAGACAAAAAATGTGTGGAGGCTGAACTGACATTTGTGGTTCAGTAGGTGACAAATGTATCAGAAAATTTTAATTGCGAATCGTGGAGAAATTGCAGTAAGAATCATTCGTGCATGCAGAGAGATGGGAATTGCAACCGTGGCAGTCTGCTCGACTGCGGACAAAGAATCACTTCATGCACAGCTTGCAGATGAGTGCATTTGTATCGGCTCGGAGAAACCGAAAGACAGCTATTTGCATATGGAGCGTATTTTGAGTGCAGCGGTTGCGACAGGTGCACAGGCGATTCATCCTGGATTTGGTTTCTTATCTGAAAATACAAAATTTGCCAGAATGTGCAGACAGTGTGGGATTGATTTTATCGGTCCTTCTCCGGAAGTGATTGACCAGATGGGAAATAAGGCGGAAGCCAGAAAAACCATGATGCAAGCCCATGTGCCTGTCATTCCGGGAATCAAAGATGCGCTGACGGATGCGAAAGAAGCAAAATTGTTAGCGGCTCAAATCGGATATCCGGTAATCATCAAAGCATCTGCCGGTGGCGGCGGAAAAGGGATGCGCGTTGCACATTCGGAGAAAGAATTTGAAGATCTGTTTTTGATGGCACAGCAGGAATCTCAGAAAGCATTTGGTGATCATCAGATGTATCTGGAAAAATATCTGGGAAATGCCCGCCATATCGAAATTCAGATTCTGGCGGATCAGTATGGAAATACAGTACATCTGGGAGAACGAGACTGCAGCATTCAGCGAAAACATCAGAAAATGATAGAAGAAAGTCCGGCACATTTCCTGTCGGAAGATACGAGAAAACAGATGGGAGAAGCGGCAGTCCGGGCGGCAAAAGCGGTCGGATATTACAGTGCGGGAACCATAGAATTTCTGGTGGATACAGATGGAAGTTTTTATTTTATGGAAATGAATACCCGTATTCAGGTGGAACATCCGGTTACGGAAATGGTGACAGGTGTGGATTTAATCAAACAAATGATCTGCATCAGTGCAGGAGAAACATTGCCGTTTTCACAGGAAGATATTCAGCTGAAAGGACATGCCATTGAGTGTCGCATCAGTGCAGAAGATCCGGAGAAACAATTTATGCCATGTTCTGGTACGATTGAAAATCTTCATCTTCCGGGAGGAAAGGATATTCGCATCGATTCCATGTTGTATCAGGGATATCAGGTTCCGCCGTTTTATGATTCCATGCTTGCGAAAGTGATCGTGCATGGAGAAACACGCGAAGAAGCGATTCAGAAAATGCGAAGTGCATTGGGTGAATTAATAATAGAAGGAATTACGACCAATCTGGATTTTCAATATGAACTGGTTGGTATGAAAGAGTATGCGCAGGGAAATTCTGCTGTAATCAATAAAATGCTGGAAGAAAGGTGTAAAGCATGAAGCTGAAAGGACGTTTCAAAAAATCCAACAACGGGTTAGCCAGAGAATATATGGCGGCAGAAACTACAGAAGGAAAACCGGAAGTACCGGAAGGCATGTTTTGGAAATGTTCCTCTTGTGGAAAATTGGTATATGAAGAAGATTTCCAGAAAAATCTGAAATGTTGTCCGGAATGTGGAAAGCATTTTCGTCTGGATCCATGGAGCAGAATCTGGATGACGGTAGATTCTCATACCTTTGAAGAATGGGATGAAGATATGGAAATCACCAATCCGCTGGAATTTTCAGGATATGAAGAAAAAATCCAGAATCTGCAGCAAAAAACAGGTTTGAAAGATGCCATAATTACCGGAAAAGGGAGCATTCATGGAACAGAAGCGGCCATCGGTGTGATGTCTCCGCAGTTTATGATGGGAAGCATGGGCGTTGTAGTCGGTGAAAAATTGACACGCATGGTAGAACGTGCAACGAAAGAGTGCTTACCAGTGATTATTTTCTGTTGCTCCGGCGGTGCCAGAATGCAGGAAGGAATCTTTTCATTGATGCAGATGGCAAAAGTGTCTCAGGCGTTGAAATGTCACGATCAGGAAGGCTTATTGTATGTACCTGTTCTGACAGATCCAACAACAGGCGGCGTGACAGCAAGTTTTGCCATGCTTGGAGATGTGATTTTGGCAGAACCTGGCGCTGTGATTGGGTTTGCTGGAGAAAGAGTCATCCGAAAAACATTGGGACAGAAATTACCGGAAGGATTTCAGAGCGCAGAATTTTTACAGAAGCATGGATTTGTGGATTGCGTAGTGGAACGCAGCCGTATGAAAAAAACATTGTCGATTTTGCTGCGAAGTGCGGGAAAACAAGTAAGTTAAGGAATTTGGCTAAATACTGCATGGAAAGGTAATAGATAAAGATGAAAAATGAATCAGTAGCCTGGGCGCGGGTACAGGCGGCCAGAGATATGAAACGTCCATATACCGCTGACTATATTGTACAGATTTTTGATGGATTCTTGGAATTGCATGGAGATCGTCTATATGGGGACGACAGGGCAATCATTGGTGGGATTGCAGCGATTGATAATCGTTATGTAACCGTGATTGGTCAGCAAAAGGGAAGAACGGTCAAAGAAAATCAATACAGAAATTACGGCATGCCAAATCCGGAAGGATATCGAAAAGCGCTGCGTCTGATGAAACAGGCGGAAAAATTCAATAGACCAATCATTTTGTTTGTGGACACACCGGGAGCTTTCTGTGGCGTGGAGGCAGAAGAACGGGGCCAGGGCGAAGCAATTGCCAGAAACCTGTTTGAGATGTCTGATCTGCAGGTGCCTGTTCTTACGATTGTCATCGGGGAAGGCGGTTCTGGTGGAGCGTTGGCTTTGGCGGTAGCCAATCAGGTATGGATGTTGGAAAACTCCATTTATTCCATTCTTTCGCCGGAAGGTTTTGCAGCAATTCTGTGGAAAGATGGAAAACGTGTGCAGGAAGCATCCGAAGTGATGAAAATTACGGCACAGGATCTGAAAGCGTATGGAATCATTGAAAAAATCATTCCGGAGCCTGAGGAAATGGATGTAGAACATATGGATGGTCTGGCTGCGTATTTGCGCAAAGAAATCAGCGCATTTTTGCAAAGCTATGAACAGAAAGATGGAAATGAAATAAAAAATGAACGCTATCAGAGATTCCGCCAATTCGGAATGGAATATCTGGTAGGAGAAAAGGAATAGAAATGGTAAATTTTTTGTCATTGGACATACCAGTATTTCAAGGTGGTATGGGCGTCGGAGTCAGCCTTGGTGGATTGGCTGGTGCAGTTGCCGCACAGGGCGGTGCAGGAACCATTTCCACGGCACAGATTGGGTTTCGGGAAGAAGATTTTGAACAAAATCCGTTGAAAGCAAATCTGCGTGCTATTGGGAAAGAAGTAGAAAAAGCTCGAAAAATTGCCCAAGGGAAAGGTGCGATTGGTGTAAATATCATGCACGTAACCCATGATTATGCTGAATATGTGAAAGAAGCGGTGAAGCAGAAAGTGGATTTCATCGTATCTGGTGCGGGACTTCCGATGGAGCTTCCAGCTTTGACCAAAGGTAGTAGCGTAAAAATTATTCCGGTAGTGTCTTCTTTGAAAGCGATTTCTGTGATTTGCCGCAGGTGGATGAAAAAGGATGAAAGACTTCCCGATGCGGTTCTGATCGAAGGACCGGAAGCAGGTGGACATCTTGGATTTTCTGCGGAAACTGCGGGAACGATTGGAAAGGAAGAATTTCAGGAAGAAGTTAAAAAAATCATTTCGTATGTGAGAGAATTTGGTGCAGAACACGGAAGAAAAATTCCTGTCATTGTAGCTGGAGGGATTCACAAATACAAAGATGCATGCGAACAGTTCGATTTGGGAGCCGATTTTATTCAGTTGGGAACCCGATTTGTACCAACAGAAGAATGCGATGCCAGTACAGCTTATAAGCAGGCATATATCAATTGCAAAAGAGAAGATATTCAGATTATCAAAAGTCCGGTGGGGATGCCGGGCAGAGCAATCGCCAATCCTTTTATCAGACAGGCGGGAGCGCATCGTATTCCACCGGAAAAATGTTACCATTGCATCTCTGTGTGCAAACCGAAGGAAACTCCGTATTGTATCACGAGTGCTCTGATTCGTGCGGTGACAGGAGATGTGGAACATGGGTTAATTT
>JAXJUX010000298.1:0-19358 GCA_036308845.1 Ruminococcus sp. | reverse complement strand
TTTTATGATACGCTTTTTAATATGCAATGTATTTATCAGCGGTATCATCGGAATTCTTTTGATAGCCAAGCGGATATTCAAAAACAACCTGTCCAGCCGGATGCAGTATAATCTGTGGTTCCTGCTTCTTGGGTTGCTGGCAGTTCCCTTTATACCGTTCCGTTTCATCGGATTTCCGCAAATCCTCTCGTGGCTCAGCTGTCTGAGAAGCCCTTCTGCCTCCGGCACCAGAACCACTATGGGAGAAACCGTTGGGATCAATCCGACCGGAAATGCAGATTGGCTGAATGACTTTACTCTTTCGGTAAATAGCGAGACTCCATCCCTTACCGGATACATATTATTGGGGATATGGCTCGTAGGTATCCTTGCAATGATCATATTGGTAATCAAATCCACTCTTCGCTTACGCAATTTGCAGAAATCTGCTCTTCCTCTTCAAAATCGGGAAGTCCACAATCTGTATAATTGCTGCTTAGAAGAAATAGGGATTCATAGAGATATTCCTGTTTACAGGACCGCATTTTTGAAATCTCCCATTATTGTGGGGCTTTTGAAACCATGTATTTATCTGCCGATTCATCTGATCTCAGATTATAATGAATCGGACATGCGATACATGCTATTGCATGAACTGCAGCACTATAAACACAAGGATGCGATTGCCGGCTATCTAATGAACCTTGCCGGAGTAGTATATTGGTTCAATCCTTTTGTATGGTATGCTCTGAAAGAAATGCGTAATGATAGAGAAGTTGCCTGTGATACCTCTGTTTTGAAAATGCTTGAAGAGGATGCTTACGAGGATTATGGTAATACACTGATTAACTTCGCCGAAAAAGTTTCTCTTACACCTTTCCCTTTTGCTGCCGGTCTTAGTGGAAATATGAAGCAAATGAAACGAAGAATTATAAATATTGCTTCATATGAAAAGCCGACTCTTATGAAAAATTTAAAAGGCATGACTGCGTTTCTGCTAACAGCTGTTATTCTCCTTGGATTCGCTCCTTTTATTTCTACATACGCAGCAGAGGTCAGCCACTACCAATGGGATTCTTCATCAGAAAATGTCTCTTACATAGATCTTTCTACATACTTTGGAGAATACGACGGCAGCTTTGTTTTATACGATTTAGAAAATGATGCATGGAGCATACACAACAAGGATCATGCTACCCTGCGAGTTGCGCCTAACTCCACCTACAAGATATACGATGCATTGTTCGGATTGGAAGAAGGCATCATTACTCCTGAAAACTCCTTTATTGCATGGAATGGAGAAAACTATCCATTTGAAGCATGGAATGCAGATCAGACCTTACAGTCTGCAATGAACTCCTCTGTGAATTGGTATTTCCAAACAATAGATAAACAGCTTGGAGCCTCTGACGTTTACAGCTATATTCAGGAAATTGGATATGGTAACGAAAACATGAGCGGTGATTTCTCCACTTATTGGATGGAATCCTCCTTGGAAATTTCTCCAATAGAGCAGGTCGAACTTTTAACCAAACTGCAGGTTAACATTTATGACTTCGCTCCTAAAAACATCAATGCAGTAAAAGATGCCATCTGCCTTTCAGCTTCCGATGCTGGAACATTCTATGGAAAAACTGGAACTGGTCGTGTGGATGGCCAGGATGTGAACGGATGGTTTATCGGTTATATCGAAACTACAGATAATACATACTTTTTTGCCACCAATATTGGTGCAGACAGCGATGCTACCGGAAGCAACGCAACTGAAATAACCATGGCTATCTTGTCAGACATGAATATCTGGAAATAAAAATATCGGGTAAAGGTCAAATCGTACAATCCTTTACCCGATTTCTTTTATTTTCACTTTATACATAAAGGCATTTCAATTGTCCGTTCTACACATTAAAAATTAGATTTATTATTGATGTATTCTACAATTTCTCCAATTAAAAAAGATATAAATGTCCCAATTGAAACAAACAAACTATCTCTATCACCTAATGATTCAATGAAGATTGAAAATGTAAACGTAAAGTTACTATACATATAATCATAAAAAACGTATTTCAGCGAACCTATCAAGAGCATCAATCCGAAAGAAATTAATGCATATATTAGGCACAGCAAAAAGCTAATGTCAATGCTACGCTTGACAATGATTTTTCCCATAAAAAAACCTAAAATAAAAACCCCAATATCAATATAGGTATATATAATTAAAAAACCAAAATAAGCTAAGGCCGCATTATATTTGGGAAATAAATAAAAACAAAGAAAATAAGCCAAAGCCACACATACAAAATATACTAAAAATGGAGAATACGTTCTAACAGACTTTCGCATAAAAACACCTCACTTCACATGTAGATAATCTAATTAAAATCAAAAGCTTATCTTAATTTATTTCATAATACTCTTCACTTCCAGTCGCTGACCATGATGTTTTACCACTACTGACCACATCTTTTGTAGACATATTATATTCAAATATATCAAGGATCTCCGCCTCTGAGATATACCATGAACCATCTGTGTTTTTCTTACTTCTATATAAAACATATAATTCGCATTTTTCATTCTCCGAAAGTCTGTCATATATAAGATATTCTATTATTTCCTCATTCTCATTTAAGATAACTCTGGAATTGCCATTCGCACTGTATGATACCATAAAATCACATCCTTCGCCTGCGAAGTATTGTTGGTATATAGCACGATATCCATCATATATTTCCTCCGTTTGTATTAGTGTCACATAATCACAGATCGCAGAAATTGAAATATCATCTTCTTTCATATTTTCCATTAATTCATCCATTAAATCGTGCCGAATGACAAAACCATTATCCTGCGAACTGAATATTCTAATGGTCTTTCGTGGCATCATTCTCTGCGAGCCAGCTCCTGTAACATAGTTTATGATGACAATCACATCCTTTGCACCATCTCCATCTATATCCTGAAATCCAACCGCTTCAACACTATCAAACATCCCTACACTATCATTCTCTGTACTGTTATTTTCATAACACTCCGGAAAATAATATATAATTTGATTGTCTTTTGCCAGCACAAATGAAACATCTTCCCAAAGCGTTTCATAAGTGGGCAGATAAGATACAAACTGTACTTCACCCCAACCATTCAATTCTACATCAAAGGATTGTTCAGTTATAACCCGACTTTCATCTAATCTCTCTCCGGATGGGTATTCTACTTCAGTATCTGTTACATCTGTCAATTGCTGTATTTCTTTCGTACCATCGAAATATAAAATGACTTGTTCTTCAAATTGTTCTTCACCTGATAGAATTATTTCTACATAATCCTCATGCCAGGTAACCTTCCAACAGTTGCTGCTGATGCTTGCACCGTCATTGTGCAATTCAAAATCCGTTTGTGATATTTTATCTTTGCCTTCTTTAAGGACTAACCGTCCACTTGCTGAACCAAAAGGCCATTCCGGTTCTCCAATAGCTTGAAGTACCAATTCATGTTGTCCGTCCGATGAATTGGATATATCAACAGTTACCTTTTTATAATTTGTAACATAGGAAATGGGCACCACTAAGCATAAACCTATCACACATATTAAACCTATAAAACATAACATGACTTTTAAAATTTTCTTCATAATTGGCATCATCTCCATCATTTTAATGTCTACTTGACTATTACCCGATTATTTTCATTGTTCCTTTACCACCTATTAAAATAACCGCTGCTAATATCCCAAATACTTTTAATTTTCTCACATCCAACCGCTCCTATCGAAGTTTTCTCATATCAAATGGCTCTTCTTCCCGCATAAAATGAACTGTGATTTTTTCGTTCATCTTTAAAAGAAACGCTTCTTTTTCTTCTTCCTCAGCTTTTATGACGAGCCATTTTCCATCCACTTTTATAAATAGAAGATTTTTATATTCAACAACAAATCTGATATCTGCATACGAAAAATCTTTCTGCTTATAGATCAGATTATTTTCTTTTACCAAAACAGAAAAAGGCTCACCATATTTTCTTTTTACCACATCTATTGGGGTTAGTTTATTTTCCAGTTTTTTCCAGATTGTCACCGATAATAAACCAACTGCACCAACAAAAGCATATAAAATTGCCTCTGTAGAAAATCCTCCTTTTAAGACAGTTATTAGTACACTACATACAAATAAAATCAAAGAAAATATAGTCAACATCCTTTTCCATAATTTATTCAATCTACTTCCTCTTTTCAAAATCGGACATTTCGGCTCCATTGATTTTGAAAAGACCTGCTCCACCTCAGCCAAGTCAGTTTCTAAAAATTTTTGTTCAAGTATCATTCGTTTTTCCTCTTTCTTACATTTATAAATTTACTTTATACCACTGCTATTATCAATTTTTTCTAACAATTACTGATCTTTAATTCTATACTGATAATTTGGAATGTCCATAATCCCATTATTCAGTATTTCATTGCCTAAATACTGAAAGCTACCATTCTCATAAAACCTTACCGTAAGTTCATGAGTTATGACTGCATCATCGCAAACGACCATATCACAAACCGCCTCGACCGTTAATGTAACAGTATCATCTTCATTTTCTTTCACATCGACAACCTCCGGCAAAGAAGTCCCAAAGAAGGTCGGTGCATAATTAAAACACCCAAGACGCTCCCAATAATAAGTCTGGTTTTCCTCATCAAATACTGCGTATTCCCGTATCTGCTCTGCGGTTACCGGAAGATATTCCATAATCAGACTTTCAAATTCTTCTTTTGGAATGCCATTTGGATAATCTTCGGAATTGAACTTTTCTCCATATTTCATCCCGTAAAGATATTCAAACATTCCGTTATAATCCAACTCATCCAGACTTTCTGTGTTCCAGTTTGAGCATAACAGGTTATTTCCCTGATAACCAAGACCTCTCACACATTTCTCAGACATTTCACGCTGTTCTTCTGTCATTGGTTTTACTCTGATCAGGCAACTTCCGTCCACAATTTCGGTTACTTCTGGTGGTTCCGGCACACACAACTCATAGCAAAACCACCCTTTATCTGTGTATTTCCACTCATTAATTCGGGTGTAGGAAATATAAGCCATTCCTGTCTTGCCATTCTTAACCCATACACTTCTGGCGCTTACAACGTACATATCTGTACCATCAAAAATAAATTTCATTCTGCCTATGCCACCATCATCATGTATCTCATAGATCACAACAGAACCACTTTTTCCAGCTATACAGTCCTCGAGGAAAGAATCCACGCTCTCATAATTTTCCATATTGGAGTAGATCACAGATGTTGCAATCGGGCATTTTGTTCCTATTAACTCTTTCTGCATCTCAAGAATGACTCCATCATTCAATACAACATTGGATGCGGTTCCCTTATCTGCATCTTTGTAAATGTTATAAATTCGTTCCATCATTGCCCTGCATTCTTTTTCAGCTTCCTGCTCTTCTTTTTCATCCACCGGAAGTCCGTAGCCCTTCGCCCATTGTTCTGCAGCTTCTTCCTCAGCACTTTTTGTTTCTTCTGTGGAAGATACCTCTTCCGTATCTTCCACAAGAGATTCATCCGCCACACTGTCATCTTTCCTGCAAGCACACATGAAGCATCCAAGCAAAAATACCATAATCAATAGAATGCTCTTTTTCTTTAATATCATAAAATCATCCTTTCGTTCTTGCTACTGGCGGCAGTTCTAATTCTATTTGCTCTATAGAATTGGAAAGATATTGGAAAGTTCCATCTTCAAATGGCTGAACTATAACTGTATTCCGAAAAGCAAGATCAGAATTATAATCTGGCCATACTCCATCCACAATGAGCGTAATCGTGCCATCCGTATTTTTCGTATAGTCAACTACTTCTCCAAAAGGTGGGTATGGACTGGGATAAATCATTTCATATTCATAGCTGTTGCTTCCCTCATCATATCCACAATGCTCTCTCAACTGTTCTACCGATACCGGAAAATAAGTAGTCATTATCTTTTCATATTCCTCTGCTGGTATCTCAAAACCTTGCGTATTCAGATTCTCGCCAGTATGAATCCGATAGATATCCTCATACATACAAGGCATTAGGATATCCTCCACATTACTGCTGTCCCAGTCTGTAACAAGCACATTGTAATTTACGTAGCTTAAACCCGATATGTATTTTTCTGTCAGTTCTCTGCAGTCTTCAGGAAGAGGTTTTATTCTCCAATACTGTCTTAAACTTGCATGTGCAATCACATATTCATATGCATAAATAAAATATCCTTTTTCGGTAAGTTTAATTTCTGCCACATTACTCACAGAAGTCCCCTGTATTTCAGGCACTCCGCCTTCTTTCCATCGAACACCTATGTAATAAGTTTGTAACTTCCCGTCCCGATAAATAAAAGTAACTGCTCCAATCAGTCCGTCACGTTGTACCTCAAATACTGTAACTGTTGAGTCCCGCCCATCCAAATAATCTGCATAAAATAATTCTATTTCTTCATAATTCTGCATAGCAGAACCCTCTTCAACACTTACTAATCCGAGTCTGCCCAATTGTTCCACTACAGTTTTCCGCTGCTCACTGGTAAATTCACTAATACCCGAAGAATAACTTGGTGCATCTACAACTACAATATCCTTATAAATTTCTCTGACTGATTCTGCTGCTGACAAAACTGTATCCTGCAGCTGATTTTTCTCCTCATCCGAGATAAGACAATCACTGGCTTGTGGGATAAACCAATATGCTGATTCTGTAGACGAGTCAGTATCTTCAGCGTCTTCTATTGTTACTTCACTCTTTTCAATTTCTACAGGCGGCTCCCATACTTCTTCTGCCACCTTTTGCTTTTCTTCATGTAGTTTTCCCCAACAGAACACTCCGATTATTACGAAAATCAACAGCAGCAAAATCGGAAGTCCACATCTTCTAAGCAGCCATTTCACATCTTCCATTATTCGCCTCCGTACAATGCTTCCCATTCTTCCAACGTCAACCGTGATGTGTGCCATGTTTCCTCAGAATTATCCTCGGAAGGTATAATTCGATTGGATACATATTGTACCCCTCCGTCCTCTAACGGACGAACCACAACCTCATGAGCATATACCTTGGAATCACCTGCATATGGAAATACAACATTTGCTGTGAGTGTAATTGTCCCATCACTGTTTTCCGTAAAACCAATCACCTCTGAATATGGGTATTCCGGATACTCTACTTCTTCAAATCCTCTTGGCTTATATTCATAAGTCGAATTCTCCGAATGATAGACTGATTTTGATTGCAGCGTTTCACTATTAATATTGAAATATTTCATAATAACACTTTCAAATTTCTCTTTTGGAATCTGATAAACTGCACTGACAGCTAAGTTATCATCCACCTCATAAGGAACATATTGACCATTTACTTTTGGATATAAAATGTCATACATATCATAGAAATTCAAATCTCCAAAATCAGCTTCGTTCCAATCAACAATGAACATATTATTTCGTTCAAAACTAATTGGAAGAAGATATTTGCGACTCATTTCCCGGTATTTTTCATCCAACGGCTGTACTCGTAATGCTATATGATCTTCCACTCCACTTAATGTAAGAAGATATAGTTCTTCCGAATACCAGCTTCCAGAAAACATCAGATATCCTTCTTCAGTATATTTCCAATATTCCACCTGATAGTTAACTGAATCTGACTTTTCCAGACTGCCATTTTTATAATCGTAATAACTTCTACATATCTCTACATTTCCGTCTTCAGTCTGTAACTCATAATGTACAAATCCACCCAAGTAATCGACCTGTATAATCACAATCTCTGCTTCCTCTTTTGCTTTGACTTTCTCACAAAAATCTATTACTTGTTCTGGGTTAGTCATATCAATCTGATTCTGACTATCAACTGTTGAATACCCATTTTCTCCGAACCGATTAACAATACTTCGAATCATTTCCAAATCAGCTATCTTGTTTTCCTCTGATGCTTTTTTGTAAAGATCCAAGCAGATTTCTATAATCTCTTCATCCTCCTGTGATTCTTCTGGAATAACCTGAACATCAATTACTGTTTCCGAAACTGTATCTTCTACCGGGAGTGTATCGCTACACCCCGAAATACTAAACATCAGTAGAAAACTAATGACTGCTAAACCAATCTTCCAGAACCAGGCTGTCTTTTTTAACAACATATCCGCTTCCTCCTCTTCCTTTCACATCTTCTACCATGCTGATAATCAATATAGGACGTTCTACCGTATCTTCTGCTGTAAAAATTGCAAACCATCCTAACTCTGTACCCGAAGTATCATCCTTCGATGCTTTAATTTCTGCCGTACCTGTTTTTCCTGCTAAAAGAATGTCATCTCGATGGGCTGCATATCCAGTTCCATTAGAATCATTCACAACCTTCTTTGTTCCTTCCAATACACGACTTGCTGTCTCGTTAGAAAAGGCATCCGGAATCCAATACTCAGCTTCCGCTTCATTCTGATATACCAAATAAGGCTTTATTACATTTCCCTCATTACAGAAAGCAGAATAAATACATGCCATATGTAATGGATTCACTAAAACCTGTCCTTGACCGTAACCACTATCGGCTAACTGTATTTCAGTTTCAATTCCCTCTGAATTAGAATACTGCGACTCTGCCATCTTAATCTCAAATGGCAGTTGCTCATTAAATCCAAGTCCAGTCAAAGAACTCTCCATCTCTTCTGAACCAATCTTTAATGCCGCCTTTGCGAAATAAATATTGTCGGAATATATCAAGGCATTTTCTAAAATAACTGGTTCATATGCATGGAGTGTTGTTACATGATAGGAACCCCACGATGCATCTTTTTGCCAACTTAGACCTTCATTCCCGTAATCTTCCATCGGATCAATCGCTCCTGATTCCAAGCCAATCGCAGCGGTAATTGGCTTAAATGTAGAACCTGGACACCACACTTGCCGGAACCGATTATACATTGGCTTATTCTCATCTTCATTAAGTGCAGTCCATTGCTCACTCGACAATCCCATAATAAAATCATTATTGTTATAGGCTGGTGTACTGACCAAAGCCAATACCTCTCCTGTGTACGGGTTCATGGCAACTGAACAACTCTTGTCCTCCTTAAATTGCTCATAAAAAGAAGTCTGCAAACTGGCATCTATCGTCAGCTTAATATCCTGTCCGTGTTGTACTAAAATGCAGGCAAGCTCTTCTTTCTCTTTGCCTTCGGAATCCACAATGTAAATCCTACAACCATTTTGTCCTTTCAATTCTTTCTCAAATAGACCTTCCATTCCACTTCTGCCGATTACACTATTGGCTGTATATCCTTCGCCTTCATGTTCCTCCAAATCTTCCGCAGTAACACTTTGAACATATCCAACCAAATGTGCCGCAGCTTCCTCTAATGGGTACTCACGCACTTCAACATCAGATATCATCACTCCGGGAATTGCCAACAAGTTTTCATGTCTTTCCTTTTCTTTCAATACCACTTCATCTGGTTCAATCTTCATCAATTCAATTTCTTCAACCTTCGGTATTGATTTAATTGGTACAAACGAATCATCCTTTACCCACTGTGCCGACAACTTATTTTCTATCGCTTCCGGTGTAGTTTCCAACAGTTCTGCAATCTGTTTGACTGCCTCCTCTCTGTTTTCCAACTTGCCTGGAACGATTCCAACTGAAGATGCTGTACCTTTTCCTGCAAGGACACGTCCATTCCTATCCAGAATTTCTCCTCGCTCTGCCTGTGTAGTTGATACCCTTACCTTGTCCGTAGAAGTCAAATTTGGAAAAATCAATGAATCATCCCAAACCAACTTATATCCGTCTTTACCCTCCAAAAAAAGTGCCTCATTCTCAAATACAATTTCCCCCGCAATCGTATCAAAAGATGTTTGATAAGTTACCGCCATTTGTTCCTCATCATATGCAATGATCTCAACAGCCATATTCTGGACTTCAATGCCTTCATAAATAGCTGAGTTTCGTTTTATGAAATCCTCCTGACTGATGTTTCCTGATGCTTCAATGTTTAACATTGCATACATCTGCTCATAACTCTGTTCAGGAATATAATTCATATATTCAATCAAAAGTTCTTGTGGAGAAGTCTTAAACACACCTTTTCCCAAAATCCCTATCATGTAAACCATTGCTCCTATAAGACAAATTCCAATAGCAATGATTGCAGTAAGTATAATCTTATTTGTATTCTTTTTATGTTTCGATTTCCTTTTCATGATGACCTCCAAACTTTTCATTTCATGCTCACCCTTCTCAAATCTTACGTTTGTAAGATTTTTGAGTAAAAAAATTTAATGCTCTATACTACATATGCTCCATTAAATATTACACCCGTAAGATTTACCAGTCAAGTATGTACTACATAATTAAGAATTCTTTTTATTTTCATCAAAGTAAAGGTGTGAAACTTCACCTCTATTTTGATGAAATCCCACACCTTTTCAGCTAATTCAATTCAATTTCCTGTTTTTTTTCTTTTTTTAGAACTGTCTTATTTACTTCCATTTTCTTTTCCTGCAACTTTTCCATAACAGAAGTCTTTTTCTCGCAACCATTCTCTTTCGTTCTGTCTCCGTTATTGATGATGCCATCAACCATGTTATAGTCATCTTCCAAAAGTTCTTCCACTTTTTCCAGGGATTTCTTTTCCACAAACATCAGCCACTGTGCTTTTTCTATTGCAAAGTATCCACCTTTTTCGGCATGTTCTACAATATCCTGATGAGATACTGTTCTCTCCGCTGTCCCACCGGGAATCAGATTATATACACGAAGTCCTGTATCATACAATTTATGAGCCATCTTTTCTCTCATCGGAGCAATCATGTAAGAATCGTGTCCATATTCTTTTAACTGTTCTGCAGTAATTGTGTGATCAGGTACTGGTAATGCTTTGATTTCTCCAGCCACTTGAATAAACATTTCTGGATGTTTAAACATATGAGTGTATTTTTCAATCATGCTATCATCAAGGGAACAGTAATCATCTTCGGAAAGACCGGCAATCACAAAAGTTCCTGCCACAATATCATAAACAGTTCCTTCATCATCTCGTAACGCTCGGTTAAGAGGCATTCCCATCCATTTACCATCATCATTGCAGATAATTCCTACTGGATCCGCAAATGGATAAACTCCCTGAATGGTGCCATCCACCTCTGTCTGTAGAGCTCTATATCCAGGTTCAATGAACTTCACATACGGCTCCTTATCTGGTTCCACAACAAGAACCTTTAACTTGCTTTTCTGAACAGAATCTCTCTCAGCATCAACAACAGAATCTTTCTCTTTCGTTAATCGATATTTCTCCGGGATACTTTCTAATGTTCCATCATATTCCTCATACCAATGCTCCTGATTATCTACTACGTACCCTCGTTCGGTAAAAGTTCCTATTTCATTGATGCATCTGTCACGACCAAACGCCTCATAATCAATATAGTCCCAAAGATCTTCAAATTTCCATCTGGCATATTCTCCGCTCTCCTGGATAATGTATCTACCTAATTCTTCTTCATCAAATACGCTCGTATTTAGATCATATCGATCCATATTGAAGGTAAGATTGATAAGACCTGGCAAACCACTCTGCGGAAGATCTGCTTCCTCTTCAACCAATGCATAAAACTTCTCATAATCATACGAATCCAGTTCCTGCAAACGTTCGGCCAGATAATTTACCTCATTGATATTGACGTATTCTCCCAATGCATGGTAGATTCCGCTTATATTTGAATCAAAATCGGAAAAGAACCATTCTTCATAATTTTCATTGATTCCAATCTTATTAAGCACCTCCTGAAATGCTTCTTGTTTAATTGGAAAACTGATCCATTCACCAACAATCTCACCTTCATTGAACTTACCTAAGTTAGTTACAAAAGCTCCTATTCTACATCTCTCCATCAAAATCCTCCTCCACATAACCTTCAAAATCAATTGCAGCAAATTCCTCATCTGTCATATTCTCTAACTTCTTTACCGTCTGCTGACAGATTTCTTTTAGTTCTTCATTCTCCAAAAATGGAAAACGGTCCAGGATATCCTGAACCGCAGCCTTTCTACTGGAATTATCAAAAATATAAAGTAAATTCATTTCTTCAACATTTAATCTCATTACTGTTCCATCTCCTTCGTCTGTTTTTTACTTCTGCTCTTTTTCGCCTCATTTGCTCCGGCAATCTTCTCCTGCTTATCATGAAGGTCTGCTAATACAGACTTCTTCTTTTCAGGATTTTTATCCTGAGCATTTATTCTTACTTCTATTACAGAAACTGCTTTTAACTCATAATCATCACGTTCTCTGGGACTAAGAGGAAGTGCATATTCCAGATATCCCCAAGCCTGCAGCTTTCCATTTTCAACAGCCTGTCTGCTGTCATAATTTACAATCTCTACAGGCTCATTTCCAATCGGTTTCGGATAGACACCTGGCATAACAGGTCGTTGTGTAGAATAGTAACGATAATTACCATTCTCCTGTTTTCCATCCTCTGTAGGCGTCAAAGACTTTATATATGCTCGATGTTCCTTTCGTATTTCTCGCAAACCTTTTTTCATCTCGTCTACAGATAAATCCGGATTATTAATCGGGGTGATATCTAAACCTTCCTTTAATCCTTTTTTGATGATTTTTAATTGCTCATCAGAAAATTCCAATGGTTCCACCCCATCCTGGCGCAGATCATATGCTTCTGCACTGGTGATCACATAATCATCGTAAACAAAACCATTTTCATACAGATCTTTTGCAAACTCAAAATCCTGTTTTCTCTCGATCATTTCCTTACAGTCTGCAATCGCCTGTTGTACTAATGGACTTTTTTTGTAATGTTCCACCATATTGATGATATCTTCATCGATTTTATCTGCCTGCATCAATGGGAACTGACCATCATAAATACTTCCATCATGCAGCTCAAATCCAATACCTTTGATACCATTCATTCTGTCAGCCGGGATCTTCTCATAGATTTTCATTGCTTCATCAAGTGTCAGATTCTCATGACATTCACCCAGATTAGGAAATTCCATACACTCGGCCACATAAAAAGTAATGGTAGCCTCCTGTTCCATTGAAATGCCAGTAAAGTTAGAAACCTTCTCAATCAGTTCCTTTCCTCTTTGCTCCAGTTCTTCTGTAGCAACCGGTGTTTCTTTTAACCATTTCATGATTCCTTCTGCTTTTTCACCTGCATCCAGCAAATCTTTTGTGGTATCGCGGATGAACTCGTCCACATATTCAACACTGTCCTGCGAACCATACGGATCAACTTCGTCAGCATAATCATATAATTCTGTGGCCAGCTTTGTAGCCTGTTCCTGCTGATATATCTCTTTTCCGTCCTTTACAAAATTTTTCATTTCAATATATAAATCAGTTGCCGGATCTGAATAATCTGTTTCCGCATCCATTTCCTGCACAAACCAGCCCAAAACATCTTCCGCTTTTTCATTTCCCTCCAACAGATTCTTTTGCAGTTCGCCCATAAATTCATATCTGTCATCAACCGTATGGTTATACTGATAATTATCCGTTTCTTTAAAGAAGGACTCTGCCTTTACAGCAAGACGAAGAGCTTCTTCTTCTCTTGTTAATTCTCGTCCAATTGCTACCCCCTCACGGTAGATCTGCTTTCGGTCAATATCATATTCATAATCTGGCCGTATATATCGACTAGGTTCATCATCAATACTGCTTGCTATCGCCAATACTGGAATACCTTTTCTTTCCAAAAATTCAGGGATATTCTCAATCTCTTTTTCTAATACTTCCTTTAAGGCAGCTTCAATCTGCTCTACAGTTCCTGCAATACGGTCAATCTCGTATTCCGACCCCATAGAACCAGTGATTTTTAAATAACAGGTGATTTTATTCTCCTGTTCCATCTCTTTATTGATCTCAGCAATATGGGCATCAATCTCCGTGATCATCTCGTTTGCAGTTTTACGAATTGTATTTAATGATGCTTTAAGCTCAGGTGTTTCCTTTCCATGTGACCAGCCAGCCACATAAGCAAAACTATAATCAGAAGTTTCAATTCCATAATGTTGGCACACCGTGTAAGCCACAGATTCTGCTTCCACCTCTTTACTGCTTCTGGTCTGTTTCACAACCTCCGATGTTTCTTCCAGTGGACTGATAGCATGGAGTCTCTGATGCGCCATTTCATGAATTGCCGTTTTGATTGTCTGAATCTGACTCATTCCCTCTTGAATAGCTATTCTTTGCTCCAACTGGTGATAATAGCCTTTCGCACCGCTTTCAATCTGCTCAAACTCCATAGCTACCGGACAGGTCCTTTTTAATGCTTCAAAGAACAATTCATACTCCTGAACATCTCCAGTAAGCTCATTTACACCTAATGATGGAATTTCTTTTCCATCTGTCTGACTTACATCAAATACATTTACCACCTTAAAGGCAGGTCTCTTAATTTCCTGTACTTCCTTTACGGGATTTCCTTCTGCATCCAAAACTGGTTTCTGAGTAATAGGATCAATCTTATCCATTTCTACTTTCTGTTTGTATGGAGCCGGGGCTAAGATTTTGATCGCCTTTTCCCCTTTCATGACCTGTCTCCCAAACTCTTTCTGCCATGCTGTATAACCTGCGACTAGCGTTGCATCTGGTTTTTGGAATGCAATCAACAACGTATTGTTCAAACTGTAATCATGGAATTTACTCATCGTCTTGAGCCATTCCATATATTTTTCAGACTGGAACAGATCCTGTATCCCCTGTTCCAACTGATCGGTAATCTCCTTTACCTTTTGATACTGAGTATTTTCAGCCAATTTATCCTCTCCTTTCCAGGGTAAGTACCCTATAAAAAGAGGCAGAAATAAAATGCCTTAACACTTTATAACTGCCTCAAAACAATGTTCTTTTTTTCAGGGTATTTACCCTATTTTTCTCCATTCAGTAATGGATTCCAATTATTTGCCTTTGCGTGGTTTCGCATATTCTCTCTCCACGATTTGGAACGTGGCAGATGAATAGCAACTAATCGTTTGCTCACCGTAAAACGATATGCACCATAACCTGTTTTGTCTTTGAAGGTACACTCTTCCGGAAAATCAGCAGCTATTCTTTTCAGCCTCTCAACGAGCTTTTTATTATGAGTATAAACATCGGCCCAATCATCCTCTTCATTAAAATTGATGATAGTTTCCTGTTCGTATCTGCTTAATCTCATCTCAGACAGCCACCACCTGTTCCAAGACCACGCTCATGGATGTGAAGCATAGCGAGAACAGATTTGGTATTTTCCTCTTCTTCTCGCTTCTGCTTTTCCTTTCTCGCTCTGGAAACGTATTCTTCATATCTGCGCAAACGTTCTAACATTTTCTTTTCTTCCATAGCAAACCTCCTATAAAGATGTCTCTACAGTACGAAGCGGTGTTTTCTTTTCTCCCAGCATAGCCATTGCTGCTTCTTTCTTTTCTCCCAATTTATCCATAATAGACTGTTTCTTCTCATTTCTCTCAGCTTCTGCTTTTTTTGCAAGCCTTTCTTCAAAAGCAGAAGCTTTTTCAAATACCTTGTCGATTGGATCATAATGATATACTTCATCCGTTAATCTATCCCAAGGCTCTACCTGTGTGGCATTGATTTCTTTTACCATCATCGTCAATTCTTCTGTGGTTAAATTACCACGGTCATGTAAAATAATGGTTTCATGCACAGACGATGGTAAGATAAAATAATCTCCTTCTGCAATCTCTGCCATTTTATCCATTACGCCTGGATAAAAAATAACCGCAGCACCATTGATTCCTACATCATTTGATACCACGGTCATAGTTTTCTCGCCTTCCTCTGGAAAATCCTTTAACATTTCTTCGATCATTTCATCTGGCATACCATCAAGTTTCATATCAGCAATAAAACTCTGACGCAATTTCTCATGAAGATCAAAAATATTTGCCGGAAACATTTTTTCACTGTTTTCCAAAGCCGCATTATGAAGTTCGTCTTTACTCACACCAAACATATGAAGCATATGGTTTGTGATTGTTGTGGATGCCACCCCGTTCTCATTCTCATCCATTTTCAAATGATATGTGATCGCCATATCTTCCTGGAGCGTATGAGGTACTGTTTTTAAATAATCCTCATTTTTTTCTGCGTTGCTTACACGAATGAAAAGCACCTCTTTCGCTTTTTCAAAATCTGTCAGTTTACCAAAATCAATCTCTGGCTTCTCCATTTCAAAGGTTTCTGCAATCGCACCCATGATACTGTCAAAACTTCTTCCGTGAGTATAATCCCAATAAAAATCTTCCAAATTGACTACCGTTGCAATCCTCTGATTCTCCACAGTCAAAGCAGCATAACTGTTATTCAACTTTTCATGCTGATTTACCACAAACTCCATATCTTGGAATTCCCCTGGCAAATAATCCTTAATATCCTCTTTTACTCTGTTTACAAATGCTTCAAAATTCATTTACTTCACACTTACCCTTTCTTTTTGTTATTAGAAAAAACCAATTTGAAATTTACATATTCTCCGGTATCCTCCAATACCAGATCTGCATCGAAATTACGGCCGGTCTTCTGGGAATACAGTCCGTTTACAGATACCCTGCCTTTCTCCAGTAAACTCACAGCCATTTTCTTAGTTACCTTCTTTTTCATTCCGGAAAGCCATTTGGTCTCTTTCCAGATACAGAACTTGCACTCTCTGTTTGAACAGTAGAAGTTCTTCTCACCTTCATATACAGGCGAACCGCAGCGAGGACAGATACCAATCTGTTCCTTTCCCTTTCGTTCAGAAGCAAAGCGCTTTTTCTCTTCCTCGGACACTTCTCCAAAGTCCCTGATCAACTGATGAACCCACTCATCAATATCTGCCAGGAATTTTTCACTTCTTACTTTTCCACGTTCCATCTCCATCAGAGCATTTTCCCATTCCGCTGTCATCTTTGCAGATTTTACTTTTTCAGGCAGGATATCGATCAGATTGATTCCCGCATCTGTTGGAATGAGCTGCTTTCCTTTTCTCTCCAGATATCTGGACGATACCAGTTTTTCAATCATGGATGCTCGCGTGGCCGGTGTGCCTAAACCTTTCTTTTCAGTATCTTCATCAAAATCTTCATTTCCTGCAGTTTCCATCGCTGACAAGAGTGTATCTTCCGTATATGGTTTCGGTGGACTCGTATAATGCTCTGTCGCTGACACAACTGCATTATGAAGTACATCCCCTTCAGCTACTAACGGGATAATAGAATCCTTCGGTTCCGCTTTCTGCTTACTTTTCAGTCTGCTTCTGAATTCCATTTCATAGGCTTTCCATCCCATATCTAAGACCATTCTCCCTTTTGCCTGGAATTCTTCTCCTGCACATTCCACTTTGATTTCTGTTTCCGAAACCTTCTGCTTCTCTCCTGTTGCACAAAGCAATCTTTGTGAAATGAGCAATAAGATATCTCTTTCTCCCTGAGACAACTTTGACAGATTCTGTTTCTGAATTTCTGCTGTAGGGATAATCGCATGATGATCCGTTACTTTTCCATTATTGATGACACGATTCACATCATAGTCTTTCGGTAGAAAGTCTCCAAAACCAAATGCCATCTGTACCGCCATCACCATATTTTCTGCAGTATCTTTCATATCCTCAGTCAAATATTGGCTGTCTGTTCTCGGATAAGTAACCAGCTTCTGCTCATAAAGACTCTGCACAATATCCAATGTCTTCTGTGCTGTGTACCCGAAGTAACGGTTACTTTCCCTCTGTAAGGTTGTAAGATCATACAGTTTCGGTGGATTTACATTCTTTTCCGTCTTGACTACAGATTTCACAAAAGCATCTGCACCGCTACACAATTCCTGGATCCTTTTTGCTTCCTTTTCATCAAAAATCTTTTCCTTATGGACTTCCAGATTATCCTCTTTCAGATGAATATTGAAATATTTCTGCTTCTGGAACTGTGTAATCTGTTGATTTCTTTCTACGACCATTGCAAGCGTAGGCGTCTGGACTCGTCCCACAGTCAAACGCTTATCATAAAGAGTGGTAAATAGTCTTGTCCCATTGATACCTACCAGCCAGTCTGCTTTAGAACGAGAAAGAGCAGCTTCATACAGATTATCGTAATCGCTGCCCTCTCTCAGATTTTCAACTCCTTCTTTAATTGCTTCATCTTCCATGGAACTAATCCACAATCTCTTAAATGGCTTTTTACATCCTGCCTGATAATATACCAATCGGAAGATCAACTCACCCTCTCGTCCGGCATCAGTCGCACAGATGATTTCGTCCACATCCGAACGAAACATCAATTCTTTCAAAATCTTGAACTGTGCTTTCTTATCCGAAGCTACTTCCCATCTCCATTGTTCTGGAATGATCGGAAGACACTCTCTTCTCCATTTCCTATACTTTTCATCGTAGGCATCCGGCTGAGATAATCCAACCAAATGGCCAACACACCAGGAAACCAGATATCCGCTTCCTTCCATATAGCCATCCTGTCGCTGATAAGCTCCCAGGACCTTCGCCAAAGCCATTCCAACGCTCGGCTTTTCTGCAATCACTAATTTACTCATTCATTTACCTCCATTTTTTTGCACAAAAATAGCCACTACAAAGTTTTTACACTCCATAGTGGCAATCCTGTTTATAATATTTTGTTGTAATCATTCTGATTAATATAATTTTGCTCCTGCTGGAATCGCATCATCAAGCATGATGAGATTCAACCTTTCTTCGCCAGCAACGTTGTGAACTGCTGACATAAGCATACCGCAAGAATCAATCCCCATCATTTTTCTAGGTGGAAGATTTGTAATAGCAAGAAGTGTCTTTCCTACTAATTCTTCCGGTTCATAGAAAGCGTGGATTCCTGAAAGGATGATACGGTCTGTTCCTGTTCCATCATCAAGAACAAAGTGTAAGAGTTTTTTGCTCTTCTTTACTGCGGAACATTCTTTAACCTTTACTACACGAAAATCAGATTTGCTGAATGTTTCAAAATCTACATATTCCTCAAATAATGGTTCTATTTCGATAGCAGCTTCTTTTTCTTCTACTGCTTCGATCACTTCCTCAGTAGCTTCTACTACTGTTTCTTCAATTTTTACAGTTTCTTCATTCATGTTTGTTGCCTCCAATATTTCTTTTATTCCCAACCCACGATAGTATAACATATCGGAGAGAAAATTGGGAAGAAAATGCAAGTAATCTCTGGTGACACCTGAAAGTTTCCTACGCATCGCTTTTCTATTTTGGGTGGAATTTGTTAACGAAAAATGAACATAAAGAGAGCTACCCACATATTGTGATATTCTCCCTCCATAGATTTCAATGAATCTTTTCATTGTCCTCTATTGGATGAGCATACC
>JAXJUX010000297.1:0-9000 GCA_036308845.1 Ruminococcus sp. | reverse complement strand
TGCGAAATATGCGGATACGGTCAGTATGTTTTTTGACGGCGGAATCGTTACGACGAACACACCAAACCGATTTTTCTCTCAGAACAGTTTTTATACTACGGCGGCAAACCGCATGAGCCGCCATGTATTTGAAAATGCGATTACCAATGAGGATGTGATAGAATTATGTCGAAAGAATCTAAACATAAATTAAGCAAAAGCACCTGGATTTCTATATTGTTTCTGACAATTGTGATTCCGGCAACTTTATTGATTTCCTGGAAAATGGGCGACAGAAAGTATTATCTTTGCAGTGTATTGCTGATTGTCTATGCAATGGTACCGTTTTTCTTACAATTTGAAAAGAAAAAACCACAGCCAAGAGAATTGGTAACTCTGGCTGTAATGTGTGCGATTGTTGTTGCCTCCCGTGTGGCATTTATTGCGGTTCCTAATTTCAAGCCGATGATTGGGATATTGATCATCACAGGAATGGCATTTGGTCCGGAATCCGGTTTTTTGGCGGGCGCATTGAGTGCTTTTGTCAGTAATTTTATATTTGGACAGGGACCATGGACGCCATGGCAGATGTTTGCCTATGGATTTGCGGGATTTATTTCCGGCGTATTGAAAAAGAAAGGTATTTTAAAGGGAGAAGAATCTGTTTCAATGGCAATTTACGGCGGATTGTTAGTGCTGATTTGTGTAGGTCCTCTTTTGGATACCTGTTCCGTGTTTACCATGAATAATGTCATCACGAAAGAAGGTGCAGCAGCCGTGTATCTGGCGGGCCTTCCAATGAATGTCATGAACGCAGGTGCAACGATTTTGACACTTTTGATTTTGGGAAAACCTCTGACGCAGATTTTGGAACGCATCAAATTGAAATATGGATTAAACGTATAAAATCAGGGAAAAATTACTGTAAAAGTTTGAAAAAATGACAGACATTTTCAGAAAATTGTGTTAGAATACAGCTATCTGAGTACGAAATGAAAACTTTGGAGGGAATAATTATGAGTAAATACGCAGGAACACAGACAGAAAAAAATCTTATGGCAGCTTTTTCCGGCGAATCCGAAGCTAGAAATAAATACACATATTTCGCTTCCGTAGCTAAAAAACAGGGATTTGAACAGATTTCTGCTCTGTTTTTAAAAACAGCTGACAACGAAAAAGAACATGCTAAAATGTGGTTCAAAGAACTGGAAGGTCTGGGCGATACAGCAGCAAACCTGAAATCCGCAGCAGAAGGCGAAAACTACGAATGGACAGATATGTACGCTGGATTTGCTAAAACAGCAGAAGAAGAAGGATTCAAAGATCTGGCTAGAAAATTCCGTCTGGTAGCAGCAGTTGAAAAACATCATGAAGAACGTTATCGTGCACTGCTGAACAACGTAGAAATGGCAGAAGTATTCGCTAAGAGTGAAGTAAAAGTTTGGGAATGCCGCAACTGCGGACATATCTGTGTAGGAAAGAAAGCTCCAGAAGTATGTCCAACATGTGATCATCCACAGAGCTACTTCGAAGTAAACGCTGAAAACTATTAATTAGTAATGATAAAATGAATTATGAAACGTGACCGCAGGCGAGCTTGCGGTTACGTTTTTTCTTTGTGGAAAAATATCAGAAGTTTGCCCATGGGAATTTTAAAAATAATCTTAGTGAAAGTCCGTTGGCAATGAGTTTACATAATTAACAAAATCCTGCATCTGAGAAGTCACTGGATGAAATTTATGATAACAAAGGTAAAAGAAACGGTTCAAATTAATTTCCTGCATTGGGCAGACGGAAAGCATATGTTTGGATGCCTTTTCCATAATGCAGCGTTCAGACACAAATCCCAATCCCAGATTTCTGGTAACAGCGTCCACAATTGCTGGCGTACTGTTGCTTTCCCATTTCACTTTATATGGAATATGGCGTGATTCCATCAGCTGTTCAAAAATAGCCCTGGTTCCGCTTCCTTTTTCTCGCAGAATAAAATTCTGGTTGCGGAGTTCTTCTGGAGTGATAGAAGTTCTCTGGGCAAAAGGATGGGTATTTCCACAGATAATACAGAGTTTATCTACCAGAGCAGGCTGGGTGACGATTTCATCCCGGCTGATAATTCCTTCTACCAATGCGATATCCAGTTCTTTGTCAAGCAGCATCTGTTCAATATGTTTGGTGTTGGTAACATGAACAAAAGCATCAATATCCGGGCAGGTCTGATTGAGTCCTTCGATAATTTTAGCCATAATATTAGAACCAACCGTCATCGTTGCCCCTATGCGAAGGGGACGGAGGGAATTGATGGTTTTCATATCCTGTTCCAAAGATTCGTGGATGGAAATGATCTGTCTGGCATTGTCTAAAAGCAATGTCCCAGCCGGGGTAATCCGAAGTTCTTTGGCGTGTCGTTCAAATAAAGTTGTTTCATATTCTTTTTCCAAATCAGAAATAATCTGACTGATGGTAGGCTGAGAAATGTACAAATGCTTAGCCGCTTCGCTCATTTTCTTATATTCTGCGGTGGCAACAAATACTTTTAACTGTCTGAGAGTAGCCATAAAATCACTCCTTTCTTCTATAGGCAAAAACCTATACCTTACATCAAATATTACTATTTTACATCTGAAAGCACAAGTGTTAAAATTGAGATAATCAGTGAGTTTTCTGATATTTTGTGAAATATAGATAGGATGATAAAGATGTTGCTCACATGTTTCGCTCAAGTGAGTTGACAAAAAACATGTGTTGAAAATATTTGAATATAAGAAATTGGGAGGAAAAAAATGAAAATACTGGTACTTGGCGGTGTCGCAGCCGGAACAAAAGTAGCTGCAAAGCTGATGAGAGAAGATCGCAGCAACGAAGTCACAATTTTAAATAAAGGAAAAAATATTTCCTATGCGGGATGTGGACTTCCTTATTATGTAGGTCATGTAATTGAAGAAAAAGAACAGTTGATTGTAAATACACCTGCAAAATATGCAAAATTGACAGGCGTAAATGTTCTGACAGAAACAGAAGCTGTGAAAGTAGATCCGGAAGCAAAAAAAGTAACGGCTATTGATCTGAACACTCAGGAAGAAAAAGTTTATGATTATGACAAATTGGTGATTGCAGTTGGTGCAAGTCCAGTAAAACCTCCAATCGAAGGCTGTGACCTGGAAAATGTATTCTGTATGAGAACACCAGAAGATGCAATCCGTCTTCGTGAAGTGATTGACGGTGGAAATATCAAAAAAGCAGTGGTAGTCGGTGCCGGATACATTGGTCTGGAAATCGCTGAAAACTTAAAAGCAATGGGAATTCGTCCATTTGTACTGGATATGGCACCACAGGTTCTGGCTCCTGGTTTCGATCAGGAAATGGCTGATTATGTGGAAAACAAATTGATTGAAAGCGGTATTCCAGTCGTAACAGGTGTAACCGTAACAGGCATCGAAGGCGACGGAAAAGTTCAGAAAGTTACAACAAGTAAAAAAGCATACAAGACAGATTTGGTAGTGCTCAGCGCTGGTATCCGACCAAATACTGCATTTTTAAATGATACAGGTCTGGAAATGGTGAAAGGAACGATTTTGACCAATGCATTTGGTGAAACAAATCTTCCAGATGTTTATGCAGTAGGTGACTGCGCAATGGTTCATAACGCAATGACAGGAAAACCTGCATGGTCTCCAATGGGATCTACAGCAAATATTGCAGGTCGTGTAGTTGCACAGAATATGCTGGGTGCAGGCATGAACTACAAAGGAACATTGGGAACTGCTGTATGTAAGCTGCCAGGCATCAATGTGGGAAGAACCGGTCTTACAGAAGCACAGGCAAAAGCTGAGGGATTTGATCCTGTAAGCGTGATTACTGTTGTGGATGACAAAGCACATTATTATGCTGGTGCAAGTTCTTTCATCATCAAAATGATCGCAGATAAAGCAACAGAAAAATTGCTTGGTGTACAGGTGATTGGTTCCGGTGCAGTGGATAAAGTGGTTGATATTGCGGTAACAGGAATTATGCTGAAAGGTACATTGACAGATTTATCTGACATGGATTTGGCATATGCACCACCATTCTCTACAGCAATCCATCCATTTGCACATACATTAAATGTTCTGAAAAATAAAATAAGCGGCGTACTGGAAACATTTACTCCGGCAGAATATGCGGCTGGTGAAGCAAAAGATTATCGCGTTATTGATACTTCCTTACAGCCATCCATTGAAGGTGCGACTTATGTGGAAATGACAGATGTAACAGGTCCGATTGACGGCATCGATCTGGATGAAAAAGTCCTTCTTGTATGTAATAAAGGAAAACGTGCATATTTGTTGCAGAATCGTATGAAATATTATGGATATACCAATACAAAAGTTTTGGAAGGCGGAATTGCTTTTACGGATGTAGAAGTGGAATAAAAAGACGAAAGTTTAAGTAGTGAAAATATATAAAAAAGGAGAAAACAGAGTATGTCATGTACAATCAAACCAGAAGACATTAAAAGAGTAAAAGCAATGGGATTTTTGAATAACAAAGGAACAGATTTATTCAATGCCCGTGTCATCACAGTAAACGGTAAAATCACAGCAGCACAGACAAAAGTGCTTGCAGAAGCAGCAGAAAAATTCGGTAACGGAGATGTAGAATTTACTACGCGTCTGACCGTAGAAATCCGTGGTGTTCACTATGACAATATCGAAGCATTCCAGGAATTCATCGGACAGGCAGGATTGCAGACTGGTGGTACAGGTTCTCTGGTTCGTCCAGTAGTATCATGTAAAGGAACAACTTGCCAGTATGGCCTGTATGATACATTTGCATTATCTGAAAAAATCCATGAAAGATTTTATCTGGGATACCGCAGCGTGAGACTGCCTCACAAATTTAAAATCGCTACCGGTGGATGTCCAAATAACTGTGTAAAACCAGATCTGAATGACCTGGGTATTGTAGGACAGTTAGTACCAAACTTCGATGAAGATATGTGTAACGGATGCAAAAAATGCCAGGTTGAAAAAATGTGTCCAATGAAAGCTGCCAAAGTAGAAGATGGCGTTCTGGAAATCGATAAAGATGTATGTAACAACTGTGGTCGTTGCATCGGAAAATGTCCATTTGATGCAATCGAAGATGGAACTCCAGCATTCAAGATTTATATCGGCGGAAGATGGGGCAAGAAAGTAGCTCGCGGTCATATGCTGTCCAAAGTATTTACTTCCGAAGAAGAAGTTATGGATACTGTAGAAAAAGCACTTCTGCTGTTCAGAGAACAGGGTAAAACAGGAGAACGTTTTGCAGATACCATCGAAAGAATCGGATTTGAAAATGTAGAAAAACAGCTTCTGTCCAATGAAATTCTGGAAAGAAAACAGGAAATTCTGGATGCAAAACTGCATTTGACAGGCGGAGCAACCTGCTAATAAGATAACGATAGAAGAATTTTCTAAAGCGGCGGCGAACGAGATTTTGCCGTCGCTTTTAAAATGCTTGCGCTATATAAGATAGTATTGTAAAATAACTATGATAAATCGAATATATGATTGAAATCTGCCGGATCGCAAAGGACGATGCAAGGCCTTAAAATGAATTTCTATCAGAATCCTTGGTATTAGAGGGGATAACTGTATTCATTTTGAGGAAACTGTCTTTTGAGGTTCGTTTTTTTATGATAGAAAAAAGGAGATTGGAATGAAAAGAAAAATAGTAAAAAATATGATGTTATGTACGTTATCTTCTATGTTTCTGGTGACTGGATGTGGAAATACTGAAATAAAAAACAGCACGAATCAGGGTGAAAAAACGCAGCAAGTATCCGAAACAGCAGTGACATTTACGGATGACCTCGGACGTGAAGTAACCGTAGATCGCCCGGAAAGAGTCGTTGTTCTGACCAGCAGTTTTGCAGATATCTGGTATCTGGCCGGCGGGGTGGAACAGATTGTGGCAACCACAGACGCTACATGGAGATATTTTGATCTGCCATTGAGCGAGGATGTGATAAATCTTGGGTCCTCCAAGGAAATCAATCTGGAACAATTGATTGCATGCGAACCGGATTTTGTGTTGGCGAGCTGCGGAACGGACCGTAACGTGGAGTTGGAATCTACTCTTTCTGAAATGGGAATTAATACAGCGTATTTTGATGTGGATACTTTTGATGACTATCTGAAAATGTTGAAAACCTGCACGGAAATTACCGGATGTGTGGAAAACTATGAAACATATGGTATGGAAGTAAAAATGCAGGTAGAACAGGCATTGGAACGTGTGGACGAATCTCATCCAAGTGTTTTGTATGTACGTGCAACCGGAAGCAGCTGCAAGGTAAAAAACAGTGAGGATAGTGTATTGGGTGAAATGCTGGCGAATATGGGGTGTGAAAATATCGCAGACCGAGAAAATAGTCTATTAGAACAACTTAGTATGGAAGTGATTCTGGAAGAAGATCCGGATTATATTTTTGTAGTGCTGCAGAGTGCAGACATTTCAGAAGCGGAGGCTATTTTGGACAGTACACTGCTCAGTAATCCGGCATGGTCCAGCCTGACGGCGGTAAAAGAAGGCCGTTATTATGTGATGGATTCTAATTTGTATAATTTGAAACCAAACGCAAGATGGGGGGAAGCGTATGAACAGCTTGCAGAGATTCTCTACCCGGAGAAGTAAAATTTTATTTTGGGTTGGATTTGTTTTATTGATCATATTGGCGGCAGTATGCAGTATCGGTATGGGGTCAGTGAAACTCTCACCGGGACAGGTTTTTGAGGTGCTGTGCGGTAGGGATATGTCTTCTACAGCGGCAAAAATTGTGTTATACAGCCGTCTGCCGCATACTTGTGCGGCGATGTTAGCGGGCGCTGCACTGGCTGTCTCGGGCGCTGTGATTCAGACAGTGTTAAGTAATCCGTTGGCTTCGCCTGGAATTATTGGTGTCAATTCCAGTGCAGGACTTGCTGTAGCATTGATTTGTGCAATTGCACCAACAGCGCAGCGTTTTACGCCAGTAGCAGCATTTTTAGGAGGTTTGCTTGGTGTGCTTTTAATCATGGGGTTATCTTACCGCACAGGAGCCTCACGAATGACAGTGGTACTCGCCGGGGTTGCGATTTCTAATCTGTTCAGCGCAGGAATTGATGCAGTGGTTACGTTCGTTCCTGAGGCATTAAATGGTGTTACAGACTTTCGCATAGGAGGATTTTCCAATGTTTCCATGGAACAGCTGAAGTCTGCAGCATGGATGATTCTGATTAGCTTGATGCTTGTGATTTCCCTTTCTCAGCAGTTGGATATCCTTGCTTTGGGAACGGATATTGCCCAGAGCTTGGGTCTTTCTGTGAAACCTTTGCGTTTGATTTTGTTGGTATTGGCGGCTGCATTGGCAGGAGCTGCAGTAAGTTTTTCCGGATTGTTAAGTTTTGTGGGATTGATCGTTCCACATACCATGCGCCGGCTGGTTGGAGAAAATAGTTTTCCTTTGTTAATGGCATCGGCATTGGGTGGCGCTTTTTTTGTGATGGTGTGTGATTTGTTGGCGAGATTGCTGTTTGCACCATTTGAACTTCCTGTCGGTATTGTATTGGCATTTGCAGGGGCACCATTTTTCCTGTTCCTGTTGTTTAAACAGAGAGGAGGACGTGCATGATTCAATTGAGAAATGTTTCTGCGGGTTATCTGGGAAAGACAGTGGTCGAAGATGTGACACTGGATTTTGAGCCGGGAAAGGTCATGGTTCTTCTGGGACCAAATGGGAGCGGAAAATCTACATTATTAAAGGCGGCTTTGGGTCTGATTCCATCCCTGGACGGTGAAATTTTGTACGATGGCGTGGAAATAAAAAAGATGAAGCGCAAAGAAATTGCGCGAAAAGCAGCATTTTTAACACAGAGCAGAAATACATCATCAATTCAGGCGTTTCGCATGGTGTTGCATGGGCGTTTTCCTTACTTGTCTTACCCAAGGCAATATGGAAAACGTGATTATGAGATTGTGCGGCAATCCATGGATATAACCGGAAGTCGTCCGTATGAAAACAGAAATGTCAATGAACTTAGCGGCGGACAGCGTCAGAGTGTGTATTTGGCGATGGCATTGGCGCAGGATACGGAGACGATTTTCATGGATGAACCGACGACGTATTTAGACATTAATCGGCAGCTTCAGATCATGCAGATTGCTCGGTCTTTGGCCAAACAGGGGAAAGCTGTTGTTTTGGTTTTGCATGATCTGACGTTGGCGCTGCAAGGCGCAGATACTATAGCAGTATTTCAGGACGGAAAGCTGCAATGCTGTGATGTTCCGGAAAGAATTTATCAAAGCAAAATACTGGAACAGGTATTTGGCGTGGAGGTATATGGGATGGATACGCCTCATGGCAGACAATATTATTATATTCCCAAGGAGAAATAGACGATGGCATATTTTCCAATGTTTATAAATTTGAAAAATGAACGTGTGTTAGTTGTGGGCGGCGGAAAAGTTGCCCTTCGAAAAATCAAAAAATTACTACCGTTCGGGGCTCAAATAACGGTTGTGGCGCCGGAAATTCTGGATGAAATAGAAGCAATGGAGCAGTTGGCATTGTATAAACGGTGTTTTTGTGTTGAAGATTTAGAAGTGCGACCGGCTGTTGTAATTGCTGCTACGAATCAAAAAGAAGTAAATCGACAGATTTCGACATTGTGCCGGGAGAGAAATATTCCTGTGAATGTGGTGGATGACCCGGACGAATGTAGTTTTCTATTTCCGGCATTGGTTCAACAGGGAAATTTTTCTGCAGGAATTTCTACAGCGGGTGCGAGTCCTACAGCCGCAATTTATTATAAAGAAAAATTGCAGGGATTGCTGCCAGAAAATCTGGATGGGATTTTGGATTGGCTGGAAGAAAAACGTCAGGAAATGAAAAAACAGATTCCGGAGCAGGCAAAACGAGCAGGTTTGTTTCGGCAATTATTTGATGCCTGTCTGGAAAAAGGAGCACCATTGACGGAAAATGAGGTGAACGGATATATGGATATGAGGAAAAAGGGAAGT
>JAXJUX010000296.1:0-20019 GCA_036308845.1 Ruminococcus sp. | reverse complement strand
TTTTGCATTTTCAATCAGATGCATATGAGGTTCGATTTTTTCTTTCATATTAAAATAGGAATCAGCGATTTTGAGTGTTACAGTTCCTTCGCCGTATTTGAGGTTCATATAGTCAGCGGCGTGCTGCATATATACTTTCTTATCTTCGAATAATCCCATATCATGGTCACGGATAATGTACTGCAGTGTTGCGCTGTCTACGGAACCATGGACAGCATTCAGATGGATGAATCCTTCGTAGTTTTCGGTATGTTCCGGTTTCTGTGCTTCCGGCATCATGCCCTGATATTCCATGGCAAGAAGGGCAGCATTTACCATTTTGTTCTTGGAAGAACCTGGATGGATGCTTAAGCCGCGGAATGTAACGTGAGCAGAAGCTGCGTTGAAGTTTTCGTATTCGATTTCACCGCAGGCACCGCCGTCGATGGTGTAAGCAAAATCTGCACCAAATTTTTCTACATCAAAATGGTCGGTTCCTGCGCCAACTTCTTCGTCTGGGGTAAATCCGACACGGATTGGTCCGTGTTTGATTTCCGGATGCTGAATCAAATATTCAGCGGCAGTCATGATTTCTGCAAGACCGGCTTTGTCGTCACCGCCCAGAAGTGTCAGACCGTCTGTCACGATCAGATCCTGTCCCTGGTACTGTTCCAGGCAGGAAAAATCTTTCACTTTCATAACGATGTTGTGTTCTTCGTTCAGTACGATGTCGCTTCCGTCATAATTGGAAATGATACGTGGTTTGATGTTTGCGCCGGATTCTGCACTGGAAGTGTCCATATGTGCAAGGAAACCAAGTGTTACACCGTCGTAATTTTCAATAGTGGATGGAATTGTTGCAAATACATAACCAAATTCGTCCATGGAAACGTCTTCCAAACCCAGTGCGTTCAGTTCTTCCACAAGCATTTTTCCAAAATCCAACTGTGTTGCGGTACTTGGATAGGTGGTACAAGCTGGGTCAGAAGTAGTATCTACGGAAATGTATTTTAAAAAGCGTTCTGATACATTCATGATTTTCTCTCCTTTTGCGTGTTGCCTATAGGTGTGGGATTGGCAGTATCACGGTGGATATGGCAATCCAAAGCTATAAGTCATATTTTCATTCTGTAACGTCCATTATAGCATAGAAAAATAGAACTTCCAATCTATTAGTTTCCAAAAAAGGCTTGAAATATGAATGGACTTGTGGTATATTCTCTTTGTTTCCGCGAGGGAGTAATCGGCATGAAAATGTAGTATTATCGACATAATGGTGAGCAATCACCCGGTATTACTTTAAATGGTGAGACTCATGGACAGTTCCGGCTGTCCATGGGTCTTTTTTGTTGCCAATCCCTCACAAACAAGCGTATATGAACATAAAGGAGAAAAGAAATGGGATTAGTTGAACTGTTTTTGTTGGCTGTAGGACTTTCTATGGATGCTTTTGCAGTGTCTGTCTGTAAGGGATTGTCTCTTGGAAAAATCAAATTCAACCATATGTGCATTGCCGGTGCATGGTTTGGTGGATTTCAGGCATTGATGCCGCTCATCGGTTATTATCTGGGACGCTATTTTGCAGATTTTGTAACTTCTTGGAGTCACTGGATTGCATTTGCACTGCTTGCATTTATTGGTGGAAATATGCTCAAAGAATCCTTTGAAGAAGGCGAATGCGTAGACTGCGATATGGGACCAAAAGCAATGCTTCTGCTCGCGATTGCTACAAGTATCGACGCACTTGCCGTTGGCGTGAGTCTGGCATTTTTGAAAGTAGATATTCTTCCAGCGGTATCTTTTATTGGCGTTATTACTTTTGTCTGTTCCGCAATCGGTGTGAAAATCGGCAGTGTATTTGGAAGCAAATACGAATCAAAAGCGGAATTTTGCGGCGGCGTTATTTTGATTCTGATCGGTGTTAAGATCGTTTTGGAAGGCCTTGGAATTTTGTAAAATAGATATTGACAGAAAAAATGTCTGGAACTGGGTGGAGGTTTTGTCTTTTACGTAAAAGAATTGTCTGTTGAAAATGCTTCTGTTTGGCAATATATTGAACATGATAGTTATGCTTTTGCTAGACTTTATTCGCAAGAAATTATATAATTATGATAACTGTTAAGAGATAACAGTCGGGGTAAAAAGCAAAAATAATTATGACAGGAGAGGGTATAACATGATAGTAAGACAGTACGTAAAAGACTTTGAAAACCTTGGTTTTGGTATGTTTGTACACTTTGGTCTGTATAGTGTACTTGGAAAAGGAGAATGGGCTCTGCATAGTTTGCAGATGGATCAGGATGAATATTTCAAATTGAGAGACGAATTTAATCCAGAACCTGATTGGGCAGAGCATTTGGCAGCAACTGCGAAACATGCAGGAGCAAAATATATGACACTGACAACTCGTCATCATGACGGATTTTCTCTGTATGATACCTGTGGATTGAATCCGGAAATGGACACGGTACACACATGTGGACGTGACCTGGTTCGTGAATTTGTGGATGCATGTCACAAATATGACATTATTCCATTTTTCTATCATACATTGCTTGATTGGGTAGTGGAATCTTTTGAAAATGATTTCCCAACTTATTTGAAATATCTGCGTGACAGCGTTGAAATTCTTTGTACTAACTATGGTAAAATCGGTGGTCTGTGGTTTGATGGTATGTGGAGCAAACCAGATGCTGACTGGGAAGAAGATGCTTTATACGGCGTGATCCGTAAACATCAGCCAGAAGCTATGATCATTAACAACACAGGTCTTTCTCATTTGGGAGAACTGGGACATATCGAACTTGACAGTGTAACATTTGAACGTGGAAAACCAGCTCCATTGAATATGGAAGGGGCTCCAAAATACGTTGCAAGCGAAATGTGTCAGGTATTTGGCGATCACTGGGGATATGCAAAAGATGACTTGAACTTCAAAGCACCAGCAGATATGATTCGTGATCTGGCAACTTGCCGTCGTTACGGTTCCAACCTGCTGATGAACGTTGGACCAAAAGGCGATGGAATCCTGCGCATGATTGACCGCGGTATTTATCATCTGATGGGACAGTGGGTAGAATTGTTTGGTGAAGCTCTTTATGAACCATACCCATCCGGTATTGAAGTAGAAAACAAACCAGACGATTTTATTCTGGTAAAAGACAATACATATTATCTGTTCTGTGACAAGCTGCCAATGGTTACTGACCCGAACGTAGCACGTACACAGGATTGTGATTACACAGATGTATTCAAATTAGATAAAAAAATCAAGAGAATTACATGGTTGGACAACGGCGATGACGTTGAATTTGAACAGGATGGAGAAAATGTTGTAGTAACAACAGTTCCTTACAGATATGGACGCAGCCTGGTAATCCGTGTAGCGAAGATTGAAGTTGAATAAAAAATAGGTGCAGGTTTGAGCCTGCACCTATTTTTTATTATATCTCGTTCCACAATGTAAACCCGAGAATCAAGACTCCCCCAACAATTTGCCACATCGTCATAGTTTCACCCAGAACAATTACAGAAATCAACACGGCAACCAATGGATCAATATAGCTTAAAATCGCAGCTTCCTGTCCGGGAAGCTCTTTTAATGCGGAAAAATACAAACAATATGTAATTCCGGTATGTACCAGTCCAACGATCAAAAGGTTGATCCAACCGATTCCAGATAAAGAACCAAGAGTCATGCCTCCTGTCAATGCAACATAAGGAATCAGAATCAGGATTGCAGATAAAAATTGCAGAAAAGTACGATGAATACCCGCCACCTCTTTGATAAATTTGTTCAGTAAAATAACCGTTGCATAGAATACTGCGGCACCAAGTCCGAACAGTACACCGATGAAATCTGTCGAATTTTTTCCGATATCCTGAATGCCAATGATCATGACAAGTCCCAAAGTTGACATCACAAAGCAAATGAACTGTTTTTTGGTGAGCTTTTCATGAAATAAAAATGGACAAACAGCGGTAACAATCACAGGGGCAAAATAATAACTAAGTGTTGCTACGGAAACTGTTGTATATTTGTAGGCTTCAAAAAGAAGAATCCAGTTAATCCCCATCGCCATTCCGGAAATGAGAAGCAGAGGGAGTTCCTTTTTGATGGTTTTCCATTCTATTTTTTGATGAGTGACCGTCAGATATACAAAAATAAGTATGGCAGCCAGAATCGCCCGGTACAGTGCCAATTCCTGAGAAGATACGGAAATATTTCGTACAAATGGTGCCAGTGTACCGAAAATC
Source organism: Ruminococcus sp. (assembly GCA_036308845.1). GTDB lineage: Bacteria > Bacillota > Clostridia > Lachnospirales > Lachnospiraceae > Oliverpabstia. Next base: position 15,783 of record JAXJUX010000296.1, on the reverse strand, counting down.
GCCATGGAAATAATCAGCATCAGTCTGGCGGATGTGTGCTTAGATAAGTGTTTCATAAGATTAAACTCTCCTGTTTTTCTATAAATAGAATGTAACTGTGAGGGTACGGAACAGTTACGATAGGATTTAGTATAGTTGGAAATGAAGAACTCGTCAATAAAACTTTTCTTAGTTGTTTTCTGGCAAAATTGGTTTTCTGTCAGATAGCAGTGGTTGCAATGGCATGGATGTGGTATAATGCAGATAGATTGCGATGATATGCAGTGGCAGCTATTTTGCACATAAGAAAGAGGGAATGCATATCAGAAAGTAAGGGGGTAATGTGTTATGGAGATGGTTTTACTGACAGCGCTTGGCGTTGGAGGAGCGACCGTGATTGGTTCTGCGCTGGGGTTTGCATTTAAGAAAATTTCCCATCGATTTAGTGATATTGTTTTGGCATTTGCCGCAGGTGTAATGTTGGCAGCAGCGGTCATTGGATTGATTTTACCGTCTTTGGAATATGGAGGAAATTGGGCAGTGCCTGTTACAGTAGCAGGCATTTTTACTGGTGCTGTATGTCTGAATTTTATTGACAAACTGGTTCCTCATTTGCATCGAATGGCAGGAGTGGATCAGGAAATGCATCCGGAACAGACGGCCAAGTTAAATAAAGTCCTGTTGTTTGTTATGGCGATTGCCATACATAACTTGCCGGAAGGGATTGCAGCCGGAGTTGGTTTTGGAACAGGAAATAATGAAGAAGCATTTTTGATTGCAGCTGGGATTGCACTGCAGAACATCCCGGAAGGTATGGTCATCATCGGACCAATGCTTGCAGCAGGAATGAGCCGTGGAAGAACCTTTGTGATCGCTTGTATCACAGGGGTTGTAGAGGTTGTTGGTACTCTGATTGGATATTTTGCAGTCACAGTATCTCATACGATTTTGCCATTTGCACTGGCATTCGCAGGCGGAACGATGCTGTATGTGATCAGTGATGAAATGATTCCAGAAACCCATCATGGCGATGAACAGGGCGTTACGTATGCGTTGCTTGTGGGCTTTTGCGTGATGCTGGCGATGAGTTTTTATCTGGAATAGTGTAGGTGTGTTTGCAAAAAAATAAATAAAAGAATTGATTTTGAAAAATACAAAAGCGGGGGGCTAAGGAAATGGCATTATTGCATGTGAATTTTTTCTCAGAAGTATTGGGAATGTGTATGGAAATGGATGTAATCCTTCCACAGGAAACGAAACGACTGATCGGTATGGATTCCGTTGTATCTTCAGAAAACTACAAAACCGTATATTTGCTGCATGGATTGAGCGACGATCAGACGATTTGGCAAAGAAGAACCTCCATTGAGCGTTATGCGAGTGGATTGGGGATTGCCGTGGTCATGCCAACGACACATCGTGCATTTTACACAGACACAACGTATGGATTGAAATACTGGACGTATATTTCGGAAGAATTGCCAAAGATTTGTCATGAATTCTTCCCTCGTATGTCAGAAAAAAGAGAGGACAATCTGGTCGCAGGACTTTCGATGGGTGGCTACGGTGCATGGAAGATGGCATTGGGTACGGAGCGTTTTGGTGCTGGTGCATCTTTGTCTGGCGTATTGGATATTGTAGACTCTTATCAAAGTCATTGTGATGAGACAGATATTCGTAAAGTAGAAATGGAAGGAATCTTTGGTTCACTGGAACAGTTGAAAGGTTCTGATAATGATATCACAGCGTTGCTAAAGAAAAGAGTTGACGAGAAAAAAGATTTGCCTCGTCTATATGGCTGGTGTGGAACTTCGGATGATCTGTATGAAAATGGAAAACCTGTTTGGCAGTTAGCGAAGGATCTTGGATATGACGTGACGACGGAAGAATCAGAAGGTGATCATCAGTGGAAATACTGGGATGCCAAAATTCAGGATGTATTACGCTGGTGGTTAGGTGAGGAAATCTTATTTTAATTTTGTTTTTATTATGTGAAAAAAGTTGTGTACTTGAGCGAGTGGCAGGTATACAACTTTTTTTATTTAAGATATGGTGAGAATTTCCAGTGGCGGGTACAGTAGAAAAAGCAGCATACAGAGCAAAAGGTTTATGGGAGGGAAATATTCAAAAAGAACAGCAGAATGATATGGAAAAAAATAACATTGACAGAAATTAGAAGTTAGTGTAAGCTAACCAAGAAAATAAGAGATACATAAGGAGAATACATTTGAAGAACAGAAAAATGATGAAAATTGTGAACTGGTTGATGCTGCTTTCTTTAGTGGTGGTATTTGTTACAGGAATTTTATTAAAGCCGATGCCTGGTATGTGGATGGGAATCACCCATGGAGTATCTGGTTTTGTGTTGATGATTTGTGCAGTGCTTCATTGCGTGCAGCATGGGATGTTCAAAAAGAAAAAATAAATGTTGGGTGCGGATGGTGTCCGCACCTTTTTTCTGCCATAGGAAACGATTTTCGTTATGTGAAGATAATTTTGTATGGAAACGATTTTGGTGTAGACATTGATTTCAGTTGGGAAATTCGGTATAGTTAGAGTAGTCATATTGGGGAATGGCATTTTATTTAGAAGAAATGGGGTAAGGTACACATGGAAATTACAATCTTCTTTTTGGTGGAAGCATTGGGGACGATTGCATTTGCCAGTTCGGGTGCAATGGTAGGAATTAAGAAACAACTGGATTTACTTGGTGTGATCGTACTTGGCGTGACAACGGCTGTAGGGGGCGGAATGCTGCGTGATATTCTGATTGGGGTTCACCCACCAGCATTGTTTACAAACCCGGTATATGCGTTGATGGCATTTTTAACTTCATTGGTTTTGTTTTATGTAGTAAAATTCAGAAAAATGACTTTGGAAGTTTTGGAGTCACCGGGATATGAACGTTTCATGAATTTAATGGATGCCATTGGGTTGGGTGCATTTACCGTAGTGGGAATTGACACTGCAATCATCAATGGATTTGGGGATTATTTGTTTTTGACGATTTTCCTTGGTGTAATCACCGGTGTCGGTGGTGGATTACTGCGAGATATTATGGCTGGAATTACACCTGCGGTGTTGAAGAAGCATGTATACGCTTGTGCGTCACTTGCAGGTGCAGTCTGCTATGTGCTTCTTTTGAAAGTATCTACAGAAGGAATTGCTGTTGTAGTCAGTGCGGTTTTGGTGGTGATCATTCGTGTGTTGGCGCGCCATTATCATTGGAACTTGCCGAGGGCGTTTTAATGTAAAATTGTGATATGGGTTGAAAAAGTTCTGGCGTGTGGCTGGGACTTTTTTTTAAGCCCCGGCTCTCTTATTGTATAAAAACATCGCCAATGAAGAACCAAATATAATGACATATCCCAAAACACTAACCCAATCTGGCATCTCTGCCCACAAAAGGAAACTCCAAACAGCTGCAAAAATAACGATCGTATAATCGTAGATAGAAATTTCTCGTGCCGGTGCGTTGGTATAGGCAGCGGTAATGGCGAATTGACCTCCGGCAGCGCAAAGACCTGCAAGCAACAAATACAAAAGCTGCAGGAATGTCATTGGGACATAAGAAAATAGCAAGGTCGGCAATGTCACAAGACAAGAAAATGCAGAGAAAAAGAACACAATGAATGGACCTTTTTCACCACGAAGTCCGAGAACACGTACGGCTGTATAAGCGGCGCCTGCGGCCATCCCACCCAGAAATCCAAGAATCGCAGGGAGGGCTGCGGCAAAATCAAAACTTGGCTTGATGATACACAAGCTTCCAATGAAAGCACCAAATACACATATAGCCTGTACTGGTTTTACCTTTTCTTTCAGAAAGAAGAAGGAAAATAAAATAGCAAAAAATGGTGACAATTTGTTCAGCATGGAAGCATCTGCAAGATTCAAATGGCTGATTGCATAAAAATTGCAGAGAATACCAATGGTTCCAAACGTAGAACGAGTCAGTAAAAGTCCCAGATTTTCTTTTTTACAGCGAAACGGAATTCCACTTTTCCATAAAAGTACCGTTGCTACCAGAAGGGAAATAAAATTTCTGAAAAAAGCTTTCTGCATCGAAGGCAAATCGCCGGATAATCGCACGAACATATTCATCAGCGAAAAACAAAATGCAGACAGAATGATAAATAAAATTCCTTTTTGATGTTTCGTCATAGTATGTCAGCTCCTTTAAATATAGATGTAAAGGTCAAAATTTTTTGCCTTTTATAATACACGGATTTTTCCGCATTTCATGCTTTCGAAATCCTAAAAACATAATATAAATACTGTAAAACAAGTGTGGGAGAGCTGTCAAGAGGTGGAAAGTCATAGGATAAAAGCAACTTTTGGAAATGAAATAAGGGAAGGAAAAGGAATGTTCTTCCAGAATATTACATGGTATAATAAGGACTGACGAATGAAAGCAGATGATTGACAAGCCTGCTGATTGTGAAAAATAACATACATATTTATATAGAAGAAACAGGAGAGTAGGAAAATGTACAGCGAAGCATTTTGTAAAGTATACAACGAATTTGGATGGAATTATTTGCCGGAGGCATTTGGAGAACAATTGCTGACCTGGATAGAAAAACATCAGGTAAAGGTCGAGACAAGCCTTGATCTTGCCTGTGGGACAGGAATTCTTTGTGAGATTCTTCATAAACAGGGTATTCAGGCATCTGGTATGGATTTTTCGGAAGGCATGATTGAAATAGCAAAAGGAAATAATCCGAATATTTTTTATGAAGTGGCGGATATGATTACCTACCGTCCTGAACAAACATTTGACCTTGTGACTTGTACGGGAGATGCGCTAAATCATATTATTGATTTAAAGGATGTGGAAAAAATATTCCAAAATGTATATGCTTATTTGAATACAGGTGGATATTTTATTTTTGATGTGTTGAATGAAAATGAATTGTCTGTGGGCGAAGCTTTTGATCTGGATTTCAGCGAGGAAGTGAAAGCACAGTTTATGATTTCTCTGGATGATGATGGTATTATCACATTGAAAACGACGGTTTATGAAAATGGTGAGTTTCAATTAGAAGAAAAAATTCATGAGATCGTGCATGATCCGGAAGTTCTCTGTGAACTTCTTAGAAAAACGGGATTTGAAGTTGTGATCTGTGCGCATCAGTTGTTGGAGGATGTGCAGATTAATGGAACCAGTTGGTTTTTGGTGGCGAGAAAATAAATGGATGAGTTGACTTTTTATGAGAAAATGAGAATTGTCTGTCTGGCGATTCCGGAAGGAAAAGTGGCTACCTACGGGCAGATTGCATTGCTTTGCGGTAAACCGAAAAATTACCGGCAAGTAGGCTATGGATTGAAAAATAATCTGGCAGGGGATGATGTACCGGCGTTTCGCGTGGTAAATGGAAAAGGCGAATTGAGCGGTGCCTGTCATTTTGAACTGCCCGATTTGCAGAAAATGCTGCTTGTGGAAGATGGCGTAGAAGTGACATGGAATGGCAAAAACTGGTGTGTGGATTTGAAGACGTATGGGTGGAAAAATACGTTGGAGGAAGCAGAGGAATTTCAGAGATTGTTTTTATATCATAAAAAACTACACTGAATTATGTGAAAAGTTACATTGTACAGAGTTTCCTCATGATATAAAAACTCGCTTCGCTCGGAAGATGCGCAGTTTGCAAAGAATTGCATAAGAGAGATTCTTTTATAAAAATGAATAGAAATAGAAATGGCATTTGCATGTAGGAACGCATAAATTAAAAGGAAAACTGTTTTTTAGGGATTATTTATGAATCGTAATGTAATGCCAGAGATTTATGCTGTTATAAAAGGAAGTCCAGCGTACCCGGACTTACAAGGAATGGTTACATTTTCGGAAGTTTATAACGGAACACTTGTGACAGGTTCTATGGAAGGCCTGCCTGATAACCAAAACGGTAATTTTTATGGATTTCATATTCATGAAGGCGGAAGCTGCACGGGAGATGCGACGGATCCTTTTAAGGATGCAGGCGGACACTATAATCCGACAAATCAGGAGCATCCCTTTCATGCGGGCGATATGCCGGTGATCATGGGAAATCAGGGTGCGGCATGGTTCCAATTTTATACGAACCGATTTTATCCGGAAGAAATCGTGGGGAAAACGGTCGTTGTGCATGATATGCCCGATGATTTTCGCAGTCAGCCGTCCGGGGATTCTGGGATGAAGATTGGGTGCGGCGTGGTTGAGATGAGAGAATAAGCGGAGGCGGCAAGGAAACAGGAGCAGACTATGGAAAGAAAACATACAGTAGATATGACAACAGGAAATGGAATGAAGCAGATTTTTGCTTTCACCGTTCCGTTGATTTTAGGAAATATATTTCAATTGACGTATAATACCGTAGATACGATTGTGGTGGGACGTTTCGCCGGAGAGGGTGCTTTGGCAGCAGTTGGAACTTGTGATCCGGTGATGAATCTTTTGATTTTGGGTGTGTCCGGGATATGTGTTGGTGCTTCCGTAATCATGAGTAAATTCTGGGGCGCAGGAAAGCAGGAAGAATTGAAAAAAGAACTGCAGACGACCATCTATATGGGTATGATTTTTGCGATTGCGGTTTTACTTGCAGGTCTTGCAGCATCTGAATTGATTTTGCAGATGCTGCAGACACCAAAAGAAATTATCGGACAGGCAGCGGTCTATTTGCGTGTGATTTTTATTGGTATGCCATTTACGTGTCTGTACAATATTTATGCGGCGGCTCTTCGCAGCATTGGAGATTCCAAAACACCGGTACGGTACCTGATTATTTCCTGTCTTTTGAATATTGTTTTGGACGTGCTGTTTGTTGCAGGGTTTCAGATGGGGGTATTTGGAGCCGGACTTGCTACGGCGATTGCACAGGGGCTCAGTGCGGTTTTGTGTGTGATTTATGTGACAAAATATGTTCCGGTACTGCATTTAAATTGGAAAAGTATTTCCATGGATAAAAAGCTTGCGAAACAGACGATTACATACGGTGGCTTGACTGCCCTACAGCAGTGCAGCCAGCCTATCGGAAAATTGTGTATTCAGGGTTCTGTCAATGCGTTGGATTCGGTTGCAACGATTGCTGCGTTCAATGCCATTGGTAAAATAGAAGATATTGGCTTGCTGCCGGGACGAAGTATCTCAGATGCAATCATGACATTTGTGGCACAAAATGAAGGTGCCGGAAAAAAGGAGCGTACAGAAAAAGGCTTCCGCCAAGGGATTTTTCTGGAAGTAATTAGTGGAATTTTGGTGTGCATCATTGTGGCATTGTTCATGGATCCATTGATGCATTTATTTACTACGGACCCACAGATACTGGAAGAAGGACGCAGTTACTTTCTGATTATGAGATTTGTGTACTGGCTGCCATGCATCGCGAATGGACATCAGGGGTATTTTCGTGGCGTAGGTAAAATGAAAACAGTGTTGTTTGGAACACTGACCCAGATTACGCTGCGTGTGATAACGACGATGATTCTGGTTCCTTCTATTGGTGTGGCTGGTGTTGGGATTGCCTGCGTGGTTGGATGGACCGTGCAGGAGTGCTGGCAGGTGCCGTATCGGGTGTATATTAGTCGGAAAAACTAAGATATTGAAACTTCAACAATTTTTGAAAACCTACTTCGGATTGGTTGTAGAATAAAAAAATATATAGTAAAATATAAGAAAAAATCCCAACAATTTACAAATAGGAGGAAAAGGATATGCGTGTAAAAGGGGGAAAGAGAATTCTGTCATTAATGATAGTAGCAGTTATGCTTGTGACTATGACTTCATGGACAGAACTCGAAACAGTAAAGGTACAGGCAGCAGATAATGCGCCAAGTGTAACGTATACTTTTGATCAGATTGTAGAAATGTCAAATATTCCGGTAATGAATTTGACAATGTCTGATTCTGGAAAGTACGATACGTTAAAAACAGACAAATCTGTCAAACAAAATATCAGTACATTTGAACTCGTGAATACAAATGGTAAAGGTTCTGATATTTATTTGGAAGCTACTGTGGACGATGAGACGGGTGAAACAGAGTATCCACTGACGATTAAAGGTCGTGGAAATTCCAGCTGGACCATGCCTACAGGAAAGAAACCATATAATATTAAGTTTGACAGCAAGCAGAATCTCTTAGGAATGGGAAAAGCAAAATCATGGTGTTTAATTTCAAACTGGGTAGATACCACATATATGCGTAATTATTTGGCTTATCAATTAGCCTGTCAGTTAGGAATGGGAACACCAGATTGTGAAATGGTAGCACTTTGTATTGATGGAACTTTTGAAGGTATTTATTTGCTGACTGAAAAAGTTGGATTGAATGATTACAGAACAGAAATTCCAGAAAGTGAAACCGATGGAGATATCAATGGAGATGGTGTTGTAACAGAAATCATTGTGGAAGCAGATATTCGTGCAGATGAATATTCAGAACCGGGACGATTTAAATCTGCTAACAATGTTTCTTATGTACCAAAAGATCCAGAAGCAGAAGATCTTGCAGACAGTGAACTGGAAATGATTCAGGATGAGCTGAATGAGATGGAAGCTGCAATCATGACAGGAACCAACTATGAAGATTATATTGATGTAGATAGTTGGGTAGATGCCTACATTGTAAATGAATTGGCAAAAAATCCTGACTTTGGATTCGGACATCAGAATTGCTACGCTTCTACCTATTTATATTTCCGTGAAGGCGGAAAGGTATATGCTGGACCGGTATGGGATTTTGATATTGCTTATGGACGAAATGATTACAGCCAGATGGAATCCGAAGGTTATCGTGATATTGCAAGCACCACAGGATATCTGTCAAAGGCAACCAAATATTATAAAGAATTATTTGAAAATACAGATTTCGAAGAACATGTAATCAAACGTTGGAAAGAAATTCGAGAAACAATCCTTCCAACATGGATGAATGAAACATTTAAAGAGGGATATGAAAGCGCAGAAGTTTTAAATCCGATCGATGTTGAAATCTGGGGCGATTATGCGGGTCGTGTAGCTGGTTCTTACGATATGGGACGTGATCCATTGGAATTCGACGAAGAAGTAGCATATGTTCAGAATTTTATAAATGAACGTGTTGCCTGGTTGGATGAACAGTGGAATGTAGATGAAGTGACTAAAAAATTCAGTGGCTCCTGGACGCGTTGGGATGTGGAAGCTGCTGATGATTATACCAGTTATGAAGAACTGGTAGATGCAGTTGAGATAGCAGAAGCGAAGACAAGTGTTGCTGATATTTGGGATGGCGGATACGGCGGCAAAGAAAAGAGTGGAACAGATATTGTAGAAAAAGGAAGTGTACAAACTGCAATTCCTGGCGTAACATTAGAATCTCCTATCACAATTACAATGGAAAGACAGCGCGGAGAGTATGATTGGAGTTCTGACACGACACATGCATATGATATCTGGAAAGATGGTGAAGCATCTCAGGGATTTGGCGGCGTAAAAGATACGCTTGAAATTACGCAATCTGGCCGATATGTAGGTCTCGCAACAGCTTCTTATTATGTAGGCGATACAACTGTTACAATGGGACAAAATAATGTACAGGTATATATCATTGATGTTGGAACAGATGGTTCTGTGACACTTTATGATGGTTCTGTGAAATTATCTTATGAAGCCAGAGTAGCAACTGTTGTGGATACAAATTACGGATCCATTGAAGAAACCGATAATGGATATAAGGTTCTTTACAAAGCAGACGGAAGTGGTAATGTAGGAACAACAATTGGTGGAACTGGAAATAAACAATTTAGAATTTATTTACCAGACGAATGTATTTCTGATAACGATCAAAGTGGAAATCTTACGATTACAACAAGACCTTCTGAAAGTAATTATGCAGACGTTCTCTTAAAACAGGAAGTAACTTATGTTCAGGCAGAAGGTGAAAGACCTGTATCCTGGAATGTAGAAGGTGATGCAGTAGTATTTGATGAAGTGAGTCAGCAGATAATAGCACAAAAAGCTGGGACAGCGGTAATTACAGCGACAGCAGCAGGGGGATTGACAAGCAGTGTGACAATCACTGTTACAGAAAAAGCTGCAGCCGGAATCGAATATGATGAAGATCCAACGCTTGGTAAATATTATGGAAATACGGATGAAGTTGTGTTGAGTGCAACAGAATCTGAAAAAGGTACATGGGCAACCATGGCACCAGAAAACTTAACAAGATTGAGTTTTACTTACAAAATGACACAGGAAGAAGTCGACAGTGCAAGTACATTTGTATGGCAAACTCAAAATGGAGATGAAATCATTGGTGGAGCTGCCGACTATTACGTATATGTAAATGGAAAAACATTATTTGCAGCAACTGCAGATACATTGGATTATGCAATTGCAGGTTTTGATTCTGAAAATACAATACAGATTTCCAATGCTGACCTGCCGGAAAATCTGTATGCGTATATGAAAGGATTGGCAGGAAGCACAGAAAACCAATTGTCAAAGATGACAGATCTGGTTCAGGTAGGAACAAATACAGTTGATATTTTCATTGTCACAGAAGATGGAGGTGCAACTGTACTTCCATATCTTGGAGGAACAATCAAGATTGCAGATACCGATTCAACTCCAATTGAACCGGGAGAATCTGTGAATCCAGATGATTCAGAAGAACCAGTTGAACCAGAAGATATTCTTGTGGAAAGCATTGAAATCACAAATGGAAATATTTCACTGGAAGAGACAAAGTCAGTTGTTCTTTCTGTAACTGTATTGCCAGAAGATGCTACAGATAAAACAGTTATTTGGGAATCATCTGATGAAAATGTTGCGGCTGTAGATGAAAACGGTAAAGTAACAGCAGTCAGTGAAGGTACAGCGACTATTACAGTAACCTGTGAAAAAGATGAAACAATCAAAGACGAAATTCAGGTAACAGTAACGAAGATGAGTTACGAATTTGGATTTGTACTGGAAGGAACCAGTGTAGAAATAGAAGATTTGTCTACGATGACACTGGAAACAGAATTTACACCATCGAATATTCCAGACAAAACTGTTACATGGAGTACATCTGATGAAAGTGTAGTAACTGTTGATGAAACAGGAACAATCACTGCTCATAAACCAGGAACAGCAACAATCACAGCGGTCAGCGCATATGACAACAAAAAAGCAACAGTTTCTGTTAAAGTTGTTCCTACAGAAGTAAAAGTTACGATTACAGCTGTTGATCAGGTGATGGCTGGTGAAGAAACAGAATTAGAAGCTGCGTTAGATAAAGAAGTGGCTGATATGGATGTTGTATGGTCTATTGTCACTGGTGAAGAATATGCAAGTTTGAGTGGAAATGTATTAAAAGCTGAAAAAATAGGTACCATTACAGTAAAAGCGGCAAGTTCTTATAATGAAGAATGCTATGCAACAAAAATAATTACAATTACAAATCCTAATGTAGAAAGCATCGAAATTGCAGAAGGAGATATTACATTAGAAGAAACAAAGAGTAAAACACTTTCTGTGAATGTGTTACCAGAAGATGCAGGAGCAGCTGCGGTTACATGGGAATCATCCGATGAAACTGTTGCTGTAGTGAATGAGAATGGTAAAGTAACAGCAGTCAGTGAAGGTACAGCAACGATTACTGCAGTCTATGAAAAGGATGAATCAATCAAAGATGAAATTCAGGTAACAGTAACGAAGATAAGTTACGAATTTGGATTTGTACTGGAAGAAACCAGTGTAGAAATGGAAGATTTGTCTACAATGACACTGGAAACAGAATTTACACCATCGAATATTCCAGACAAAACTGTTACATGGAGCACATCCGATGAAAGTGTAGTAAGCGTTGACGAAACAGGAACAATTACTGCTCATAAACCAGGAACTGCAACTATCACGGCGGTGAGCACATATGATAGTAAAGAAGCAGCGGTTACAATAAATGTAATTCCAACAACAGTTACAATAACAATTAATTGCGATGATCAGGTTGTAAGGGGAAATACTATTGAGTTGAATGCTTCTGTAAATAAATCGGTATCCGATGATGTTGAATGGTCAATTGTAAGTGGTGATAAATACGCAAGCTTAGATGGAAATGTATTGTCTGCAGAAAAAGTTGGTACAGTAACTGTAAAAGCAGTAAGTGTTTATAATAATGAATGTTATGCAACGAAAGAAATTATAATTGCAAATCCACCTGCAGAGTCTATTGAAATTACAGATGGTGACATTACATTAGTAGATACAAATTACGTGACACTTTCTGTAGAAGTATTACCAGAAGATGCAGAAGAAACTTCTATTGCATGGACAACATCAAATACAAAAGTAGCAGTAGTTTCCAATAGTGGTAAAGTAACCGCGACGGGAACCGGAACAGCAACTATTACTGCAACATGTGCAAGTAACAGTGCTCTTACAGATTCAATTCAGGTAACCGTACTTCCAAAAACTGTTGAAGTGACAATTGATGCAGATGAAACGCTGAATGTTGGGGAAGAAACAGAATTAAAAGCAACTCTGAATAAATCTGTATGCGATACAACTGTAAGCTGGTCCATCGTAGATGGTGAAGAGTATGCAAGCTTAGACGGAAATATATTGGAAGCAGTTGCTCCTGGAGTTGTAACTGTAAAAGCGGTAAGTAATTACAACGAAGAATGCTTTGCTACAGCATCCATTACGATTGAAGAAGTGAGTGAATCTCCAATGGTTCCGGGAACAAAACTGGAAGAACCAATCAAAGTATCTATGGAATTGCAGCGTGGTCAGTACGAATGGAGTTTTGATACAACACACGCATACGATATGTGGAAAGATGGAGAAGCAACACAGGGATTCAGCCGTGTGAAAAATGAACTTACTATTACAGAAGCAGGCAGATATGTAGGTCTTACAAGTGCATCCTATTATGTTGGTGATATTACTGTAACTATGGGTGAAAATAATGTACAGGTCTATATTATCGATGTTGCAAATGATGGTTCTGTAACGGTATATGATGGTGCATTGAAAGTAAATTATTTCGAAAGAACCTCTTGGGTTGTTGATACAACTTATGCAAATGTAGAAGCAACTGACGATGGATATCTTTTGACATATAAATCCGATGGAACTGGAAATGCAGGAAAAAGTGTTTCAAAATAATATGAAATGATGGAAAGCCAGTTGTGCGTGTTATCGCATAGCTGGCTTTAAAAAATATAAAGAAAAAATAAATTAGCACTCACCTATTGACAGTGCTAACAATTCGTATTATACTCCGAATAGAACAAGTGAAAAACACATATCATAAACGAATCAAAGGAGGTTTGATTATGAATATTACAAAATTTACACAGAAGTCACAGCAGGCTGTTCAGGATTTGGAGAAGGTTGCTTATGAATTTGGCAATCAGGAAGTAGAGCAGGAACATTTGTTATATGCATTGCTTCATCAAGATGACAGTCTGATTTTAAAAATGATTGAAAAGATGGAGATAAATAAACAGCATTTTCTGAATACTGTGGAAAATGCGCTGAATGCCCGCGTGAAAGTTTCCGGTGGGCAGATTTATATTGGACAGTATTTAAATAAAGCACTGGTAAGCGCAGAGGATGAAGCAAAAGCCATGGGTGACGAATACGTTTCCGTGGAACATCTGTTTTTGGCACTGCTTCGTAATCCGAGTCCGGCGATGAAAAAGATTTTCCAGGAATATGGAATCACAAAAGAACGTTTTCTGCAGGCACTCAGTACCGTTCGAGGAAATCAGAGAGTAACTTCTGACAATCCGGAAGCAACTTACGATACGCTGAACAAATACGGTCAGGATTTGGTAGAAAAAGCAAGAAATCAGAAACTTGATCCGGTAATCGGACGTGATGCGGAGATTCGTAATGTGATTCGTATTTTGTCCAGAAAAACCAAGAATAATCCGGTACTGATCGGGGAACCCGGGGTTGGTAAGACAGCAGCCGTTGAAGGTCTGGCACAGCGTATCGTACGCGGTGATGTGCCGGAAGGTCTGAAAGATAAGACGATTTTTGCACTGGATATGGGTGCTCTGGTTGCTGGAGCCAAATATCGTGGTGAATTCGAGGAACGTCTGAAAGCGGTTCTGGAAGAAGTCAAGAAAAGCGAAGGAAAAATCATTCTGTTTATCGATGAATTGCATTTGATCGTTGGTGCCGGAAAGACTGACGGTGCCATGGATGCAGGAAATATGTTAAAACCTATGCTTGCCCGTGGGGAACTGCATTGCATCGGTGCAACGACTTTGGATGAATACAGACAGTATATCGAAAAAGATGCTGCATTGGAACGAAGATTCCAGCCGGTATTGGTGGATGAACCAACAGTGGAAGATACCATTTCCATCCTGCGTGGTCTGAAAGAACGCTATGAAGTATATCATGGTGTAAAAATTACAGACAGTTCACTGGTAGCAGCTGCAACCTTGTCAAACCGATATATTTCCGACCGTTTCCTTCCGGATAAAGCGATCGACTTGGTGGATGAAGCCTGTGCGATGATTAAGACAGAGATGGATTCCCTCCCGGCTGAATTGGATGAACAGCAGAGAAAAATCATGCAGATGGAGATTGAAGAAGCTGCATTGAAAAAAGAAACAGACCGTCTCAGTCAGGAACGTCTGGAAGAATTGCAGAAAGAACTGGCAGAATACAGAGATGCTTTCGCTGTTCAGAAGGCACAATGGGAAAATGAAAAACATTCTGTAGAAAGATTGTCTGCTCTGCGTGAACAGATTGAAGAGATGAATCATCAGATTCGGATTGCACAGCAGAATTATGATTTGAATAAAGCAGCAGAATTGCAGTATGGGGAACTTCCAAAACTGCAGAATCAGCTTCGTATAGAAGAAGAAAAAGTAAGAAATCAGGAAATGTCTCTGGTGCACGAAAGTGTAACGGATGAAGAAATCGCTAAGATCATTTCCCGTTGGACAGGAATTCCGGTTGCGAAACTGACAGAAGGAGAAAAAACAAAAATCCTTGGTCTGGAAGACGAACTGCACAAACGTGTCGTTGGACAGGATGAAGCTGTTACAAAAGTAACCGATGCGATCATTCGTTCCAAAGCCGGTATCAAAGATCCAAGCAAACCAATCGGTTCCTTCCTTTTCTTAGGACCTACTGGTGTTGGTAAGACAGAGCTTGCAAAAACGTTGGCACAGAACTTGTTCGATGATGAAAATAACATGGTTCGTATTGATATGAGTGAATATATGGAGAAATATTCTGTGTCTCGTCTGATCGGAGCACCTCCAGGATACGTTGGATATGAAGAAGGCGGTCAGTTGACAGAAGCCGTTCGCCGTAAACCGTATTCGGTTGTTCTTTTCGATGAAATTGAAAAAGCGCATCCAGATGTATTTAACGTACTTTTACAGGTATTGGATGATGGCCGAATCACAGATTCTCAGGGAAGAACCGTAGACTTCAAGAATACGATTTTGATCATGACATCGAATATCGGTTCCGCATATTTGCTGGATGGTATTCAGGAAGATGGAACGATTCGTCCGGAAAATGTGGAAATGGTACAGCAGGATCTGCGTGGACATTTCAGACCGGAATTCTTGAATCGATTGGATGAAATCATCATGTTCAAGCCATTGACCAAAGAAAACATTGGCAATATCGTCGATTTGCTGGTGGCAGATTTGAACCGCAGACTGAATGACCAGGATATTTCCATTCGTCTGACCGAATCCGGGAAATCCTTCGTCATCGAAGGTGGTTACGATCCGATGTATGGTGCGCGTCCACTGAAAAGATATTTGCAGAAATATGTGGAAACATTGGCAGCAAAAATGATCCTTGGTGGAAAAG
>JAXJUX010000295.1:0-6248 GCA_036308845.1 Ruminococcus sp. | reverse complement strand
AACAGAACCCGGCTGTTTTCTGATCGGTCTCATAATACCGAGAATATCTCTAAGATGTTCCCAATTCTGCTCAAAACGTGTAACAAAGTCCATTTCACGAGCAGTTACCTGAATATCGGCTGTAGTAATAAGATTAGCTTTTGCCATTTTTATTCCTCCTGTAACTTTTGCAGGTTAGCAACGCGTTTCCTAATACGCGCCGGTTACCTTATTTATTTTGTTGCATTTTCTAGATATCCTTCCCATGCTTTCTGCCGTTCGCTTGGGTCTTTGATTTTCATAATTTCTTTTTTGTCCGTATAGACTTTTGCAGATGCGCTGCTCTTACTCTGAGCAGTTGTGAATCTCGCTCTGTTGTCTTCGTGTTTCTGTATTGTTTCGTCAACAAAGGCAGATGCATCACTTTTTCTTGCTTCTTCCAAAAGGTCATTAAAACCAATCAGTTTTCCATTTTTAACTGTTACACCTTCAGAAACCTGGGCAACAATTGCTTTTTTTGCTGATTCAGAAGTAAATTTGACCCCATCAAACGCTTCTTTTAAAAGGTCTTCTTTTTCTCGCGCTGCAATCTTTGCATTGTAATCTGCTTCGGCCGTTTCAGCTTTCTTTTTCCAATCGTCACGTTCTTTCGTGATAGTGTCAAAATCTTTCCCCTCAAAACCTTTTAAAGTTTCTTCGGCCGCTTCAGCCCTGTTTTTCCATCCATCGCGTTCTGTTTCAATTTTTGAAATAGCTTTTTCATGTTCAGCGATGTTTTTATAATGCGAAGACAAAGCTTTTTTTACTTCTGTGTTTTTTTCTTCCGGAATTTCAATTCCGAAACCTTTTAGAGTTTCAATAAGTTTCTGCATTTTTTATCCTCCTGGTCGTGTTTATTGACCTGCCGCCGCAGGTAATGGATTAAGGCAGATAGACCTCTGCCGGGGTAAACCCACCGGACCTTGTGACGATCCTTTACCAGACTTCCTCTAGTGGGTGAAAGGTGAAAAACAAATGAAAAGAAAATCGAAACTCACGCCTGGGATTGCACCAGTTTAACCTCCGCAAAAATGCGTTTCTGGACTGAGGACGTGAGTAATAAGGAGGTAAAGTATGAAAAATAGAAATATAATCTTTGTTTGGCGGGGAGGTTTTTAAAGCCTCCCCAGTTAATCAGGTTGTAAGTACATTTTAAATATACATTCATTTAATATGTTCTACGTGCGCACTATCTCAGGCTATATTTTTAATTTTTTCGATATATCGTTTGATTGTTGCACGTTCTTCCTGACAGTCTGAATCTCGGAGCATTTCTTCCATCTGCTGTGTAAAATCATCCATGTACTGTTCTAGATTGTCCATCAACCTCTGTTTGCACTCAGGTGTTTTACCTGCTCTGTAAGAATGTTTTGCATCCATATATTCATCATAAGCACCGCTATAACCATTTCGTGAGTATCCGGTACCTTCACGGCTATACCCTCTGCCTGAATAACCGCGTCCACCTCTTGCAAATGATTCCCCATTATAGCTTTCGCCGCTTTCGTAGCTATTTCTACTGTATCCACCATTTTCCCGGCTGTACCTTCCCATACTGTCACGTCTGCGTCCGCGTTCACTGTATCCATCAGTCATACTGTAGTTTCCCTGGCTGTAACCGCCATTCATTTCATCCAGCACTGTCATGTAATATTCGCCCTTGGCATCCCAATACTCTGTATTCTTAATGTCTTTGTACATGTCGATTAACTTGTACGCTGTCTCAAGATTTCCTGTATTAAGTCCTTTTTCCGCGATTTTCCCAAGTTCTTCCTCGATGATTTTGCAAAGTTTATCCATATTATTCATAACATCACCCCCTTACGCTCCGGCAACAGGTGCCGTTCCGTCAATAGCAGCCAGACCAATATTTCTTGCTCCGCATAATTTGCCGAGAAGATTAAAAGATCCAGTTGTCGGTGTAGTTGCAACTTTAACCGCATATCTTGTTCTGGTTCTTAGTTCAGCCGCCGTTACCTGAGTGCCATCACATCTGTTTAGTGGATATAATTCTGTACCAGTTCCAATCGTCACAAAAACAGGTGCCGTGATTGTTGTTGCTTCCGGTATTGCCTGGGCAACTACAATACAGTATTTTTCGCAATTGGCATATGATCCGGCCGGAATGTTAATGATTAAGTTGGGTGCAGTAAATGTTACGTCCGCACTGATTGTCAGGTTTGAACATAACCTGCATACATTTTTACATGCCATATTTTTTCCTCCAATCAATACAGGGCAGTTTATGCCTGCCCTGTAGAATATCAGCCCTTAGGGCGAGTGTTATTTAGTCATTGTTTAGTCATTGTTTAACATCCGCAACCGCATCCACCGTTATACCCTGTGTACTGTCCGCAGTTATTAACCGGGAATGTCACCGGTGTTGGCGGGTTTACAAGGAATGACGGTGTCGGGCAATCAGCACCAAGCCGTCTGATAAGAGTTGCAGTATTGGAATCCATAGCAGCCATCAGAACTGCATTCTGGTTTGCCTGAGAAGCTGCCAGTTTCAGATTCTGGTTTTCCGCCTGAAGTGTTGCAATCTTGTCCTGTGTCAGGAAGTCAAGTATTGCTCTGGTATTTGCATTATTGCTTTCCAGAATATCCCTTGTGGCACCATTAATACTGTTCTGTACAGCACAGGAATCTGCCGCCATCTGATATTTCACATCTGCGATTGCTGCCCGGTTGTCACAGCAGCACTGAGCAAGCTGTGCGGAAAGATTGCACAAGCCCTGATCTACACCATGGAAACCTCCACTGATTGCATTGTTTAATGCATAGGTAGAATCACAAATACCCTGCTGGATTGCTGTTATACCGGCCTGGATGTTATTTGTTGCAAATGCTTCAGAAATAGCACCCTTTGTTCCGATATATCCGCAATTACCACCGTCATTTCCTCCAGCGCCAAAGCCGCCGAAGCCTCCACGTCCGAACATTCCGAAGATCAAAAACAGGATGATCCATGCGCCCCAATCTCCTCCACCGAACATTCCGTCATTTCTGCTTCCTGTTACTGTTGCAATGTCGCTTAATGTGTATCCGTTTTCTGTCATAATAATCTCCTCCGATTATGATATATTTGCAAACCGTCTCGAGCCGGTAATGCACTATTTAATATTTCTAAACATTGACTGCATCTGCTGCGCCATCTGCTGCACCTGGTTTAACTGCTGCTGACTTATCTGACCAGACTGCAATAGTTTATTAATTTCTTCTGTCGGATTTTTGCCCTGCATTTGCTGTCGGAAATTCTGAAATTGTTGAACTATGTCAAACATAGCGTTTCCTGTCGGTTGTTTATTGTGTCCAAACATGTTATACAGTAGATTGCTCATCGGCATTCATTCCTTTCTTTGTTCCTCTTGTTCGCTCTGGCAGTGTTGTCTGAGCGTTTTGTATTTCGTTTATTTTTGCCAATATTTCCTCGTATTGTTTCCGTACGCCTGCAAACTCTTCGCGAGTTACATATTTATTGTCTAAATCCTCTGAAATCGTCAGAGCCGTCTGCTGGCTCGTCTGGAACACTTCCGTAAATTCAAATGTTCTAAGACTCGGCATACCTGCTGCGTCTGTTGATTTGATGTAAAATCGCTGTGCATCCGCATCCATAAGAAGCACGGTTGTATTGGGAGCGACTAAATAAGACTTTGCACCCGCTTCGCCCTGTACCCACAGCAATCCCTGATTGACCTGTTGCTGTGGCTGTGCTGCAGGAATTGCCTGCTGATATTGATTCTGTAACTGTGCCAGCCTGTCCTGGTACGGATTGGTATATGGGTTTTGATATACAGGATAACCTTGCATCTGCTGATATGCCATTCACTCACTTCCTTTCTTTTGATTGTATTTTTGCATAAAAAAAAGGACCTTAACAGTTCGTTAAAGTCCTATAAAAGTTTCACAGAAGTATCACAAACACGTATGATTTTGTTATTTACTCTTCTGCTGATTCTTTTTGCGGTTGATACACTTACATTCATAAGTTCAGCACACATCTCAAGCGAATACTCTGATACACGGTATTCAAAAAGTGCCTTTTCGTCCTTTGTGAAATTACAATATTCTCGGAAATAATTTAATTCCGGCACAGTAAAACTGTTTATCTTCATCTATTTAACCTTTTTCCGCTTTTTGTCGGCCTGAGGAATGTACAGAGTTTTTTCTTTCTCTGGTACATTGTAATATGCAACTGTTTTCCTCTCAAAGGTGTGTTTTTTCAAATAAACATTGTATGCAGATGATGCAGCCAGAAGTACAACAAGGGTACAGATAATCACCCACATGATCCTGATTCTTTTTTTTAACTTTGCTATGATTTCAAATGCCATGTTAACCCTCAAAGAATTTATGTTCTTCCAGACAATTCTGGTAGATTTTGTTTATGTATGCAACTTCTATATCAATTTTTCCGTTTTCCTGATTGCGTTTCTTCAAAATATCATGGTATTCTCCAATTCTCAAGAAAATACGTTCAAATTCGTCACGCGTATGGTGTTCGCCGCGCTGACAGGAAAGCGAAAAATCATTTATCTCTTTTCTGATCTCATTAATCTTTTCCTTATCATAATCTTCCATATGATCGTTAAATTCCTTTTTCAGATTCTGGATTTCTCGTATCAATTCTGCATTCATGATGCTACCGATTTTTTTTAGAAGCCACGACACAGGATATACTTTAACCGGTATTACTTCTATGCATATACCGGCAGCACCGCAAATACTGACAATAGTACCCCAGTTTTCTTTCACAAATGAAATAATCTCTTCCACATTATTCTCCTTTTGTCCAGTAATATATAGGCTCTTCCTGCCCAGAATCCCATGTATCGTAATAGTAACCATCCTGTACACAAACAACATGTCCATCAATTGCAAGGATATATGTGCCGATAGGGTTATCCATGCAAAAATCCTCGACTGTATATATTTCACGGTTATGGTCATCCACCAGATACCGGCAAAACCCACTTTTCTTCAGGTATCTTCCCCATACATTGTTTGCCGATGGCATATCGCCCATCATAAAGCCGTATGCAGTAAGTGCAGCAAATGTTTTTTCCCAGTCTTGTGCCATTGCCTTTGAAATAGCCCTGACTGTACAATCTCCTACCCGGTTTCCTCTGATTGGATTAGGATTGTACTGTACCCATCTGCTCATACTAATCCCCCTTTGCATTATGATACCGTTGTGCCGCACCTCTTGCAGCCGCCGCCTGTTTTCTGTCCCATCTTGCGACTGCTATTCTTTCGTGCAGTTCTTTTAAATTATTGTTTTTGCAATATTCCTTGTATTCAGCATTCTGTTTCTGAAGCAAGGCAGCTTTTTTCTGATACGACAAATCAAGTTCAAATTTAGTTTTATCGTCTTTGCATAAATCTACTGACGTTTTTAAATTCATAGTCTGCCGTTTAGTATTTCTTATCCTGCGCTCCAATACTCTTTGACGCTGTTGGATTTCATATGCTTTTTTATTTTCTTTAGAATCATAGTTCTCAAAAGGATTATGCACACCGTCCCCCGGTCCTTTTGAATGCCTGCAGTTTGCCCCGTGGATTCCCTGCACTTCACCTTCTCCACATACTGAATATGGTGGAAATCTTGAGTCTGTTCCTGACAATGAATAAAATTTTCCTTGCCACCACGAATGGTTTGTATAGTCATTTGCTTTCGTAACACGCGCCCCGAGATGAGAGGACACCAGAACAATATCCCAGTTCATTTCCTTCATGCGCACTTCTGTGATTTCTCCGCTCATCTGAGAAATTCCAGTGCGAACACATCTAAGCGCAGCAGTTTCGATTGTATCGCTCCTTCCTGGGAACTCCACCTTCACACCTTTTTTAGCAATCTTTTCTATGCATTCCAGAAAGCCTTGAGAGTACGATACAGAGCCAGAAGTTACATTAATATACATTTCGTCAAGCGCGTTGATAAAATCGCTCTGTGCCACTTGTGCGGTTGTACGAGTAAAGTTTTTCCACTCTCCCATAGTAGCTTCATACGTTCTTTGCATCAATCTAATCATATAAGGAGATTCCCACAGAGGAACGGGAGACAACCCGGCTGCACGGTATATTTTGTCATCCCATTCCAGATTTTTAACTCCTGCATCTTCAAATGCTTCTGCGATTTCTTTTGCTTGCTCTCCGGTTCTTTTTTCTATTTCTTTTTGAATGTCTTCTAAAAGATAGCCGGCTTCCTGCAATACTTCAATTTGCCATTT
>JAXJUX010000294.1:0-2217 GCA_036308845.1 Ruminococcus sp. | reverse complement strand
GGATAGAACAGAATTGTTTCAGGCTACTGCAATTTCGATGGGAATGCAGCCCAATGTAATTGAGAAAGATTTTTGGGTTTGTTTTATGCTGGATCATTTGTTTCATGATTGCAAGTATAAAAATGCTTTGGTTTTCAAAGGCGGTACAAGTCTATCGAAATCGTATCATGTTATCGAAAGATTTTCCGAGGATATAGATTTGATTCTGGATTGGAGAAAAATTATTAATGACGAAATAAATCCTTGGGAAGAACGGTCTAAAACCAAGCAGGATATATTTAATAAGCAGATTAATGCTGAAGCAGCAAAATTTTTTAAAGAGGAATTGGTTCCTCAGTTGAATGTAGAAATGCAAGAAAAACTGGGGAACGGAGAATGGGTTTCAATTGATACAGAAGATGAGATGGTGGTTAATTTTTATTATCCACAGATATTTGAAGCAGAGTATCTGCGTTCCTGTGTGAGATTAGAAATTGGACCATTGGCAGAATGGATGCCATCCCACGAGACGACAGTAACTCCATTTGCAGCTGAAAAATATCCAGACATATTTTTGCAAAAAGACACATCGGTTTTAACTATTGATGTGGAGAGAACTTTTTGGGAAAAACTGACCATATTACATAAAATTGCAAACTTCCCTGAAGGAAAAACATTGCCTGCAAGATATGCAAGACATTTATATGATGTCTATAATCTGGGTAATTCATGGGTAAAAGAGAGTGCATTTGATAGAAAAGAATTATTGGAAAAAGATGTTGCTTTTAAGCAAAAGTTTTATTATGCCAAGGGTGCACATTATGAAACGGCAACTTTGAACAGTATCGAGCTTTTGCCAAAAGAAGCGGTAATCAGTGCGTTGCAAGAGGACTATCAGGCAATGCAGAATATGATATATGGGAATATACCAGGTTTTGAAGCTATTCTTGAGTTCCTTGAAAAACTGCAAGAAGAAATACATGGGTTGATTCAATCCGATAGCTTGAGTAATGTGTTACTACAGGAGGAGAAAGAGAATCTTTTTGGAAACAGTGAGGATTTGGAAATGGATGCTATTTAGACAATGTTTTATTTTTGAGGGTATTAAAACATTGAGTTCAGATAATGGGACAGTATTCGAGTATATCAGGAATAGAATTCCTTTGATATATGGTAATAATGAAAGTATCGAGTCAAATCGATTCAAAATCGTGTCAAATAAAACTGACGCGATTGACGTGATTTGATTCGATTTTTGACACGATTGTAGAATAACTGAATGATAATAAAAACGGTTCTCCCTCACCCCGAGGAAGAACCGTTCATTTCTCACTTAAATTGTATAAATACCCAACGCACTCAAAATCGAGGAAAGTAAAATAATAATCAAACAAACAGGTGCAATATATTTGATCATGATCACAAATAATTTTTCACGTTTGAATGGACCATTTAATTTTACTTCTTCAGAGATGACAGAAGGTTTCACAACAAATCCAATAAAAATACATGTTAAGAACGCTACGATCGGCATCAGAATACTGTTGCTGATAAAGTCCAAGAATGACAGGAAATCCATACCCAGTGGAGTTACACCGCTCAGGACACCAAATCCCAGAGAAGATGGAATTGCCATTGCAAAGGAAAACAGTGTTACAATGATGACAGTCAGTTTTCTGTTCCAGTGGAGTCTGTCGCAAATAATAGATACGATAGTTTCCAACAGAGAAATAGAGGATGTTAATGCAGCGAACAATACCAGAATAAAGAACAACAGTCCGATGAGATTTCCCATAGGCATGGTGTCGAATACTTTTGGCAGTGTGCTGAACATCAGTCCAGGACCTGCATTGATAGCATCACCGTCTCCGCCGTTAAATACGAATACAGCAGGAACGATCATCATACCAGCAAAGAATGCGATTCCGGTATCGAAAATTTCAATCTGTGCAACGGATGCTTCCAGATTGGTATCTTTTTTCATGTAGGAACCATAAGTAATCATGATACCCATTGCCAGAGACATGGAGTAGAAAAGCTGTCCCATAGCGGCAACGATTGTCTTCAATGAAAAATGTTCCAGGTTAGGCATCAGATAATATTTCAATCCTGCACCAGCGCCTGGCAATGTTGCGGAATAAATTGCGATACCAACAGTCAGAACAACAAGGATTGGCATCAGGAATTTACTTGCGTTTTCGATTCCTTTGTCAACACCCAAAAGAACGATAATAGCAG
>JAXJUX010000293.1:0-5922 GCA_036308845.1 Ruminococcus sp. | reverse complement strand
TTCCGGAACGGCGTAAAATCGCTTCTACTCTGGCACCCAGAATCTTCGGACTGAATGGTTTTGATATATACTCGTCCACTCCCAGCTCAAATCCACGCAGCTCATCTCGTTCGTCACTTTTCGCTGTCAGCATAATGATTGGAACTTTCGACACAGCACGAATCTCTCTGCATACCTGCCATCCATCCATCTTTGGCATCATTACATCCAGAATAATCAATGAAATATTTTTCTCTCTAAAAAAAATGTCTACTGCTTCTTCGCCATTCGAAGCTTCCAATACCTCAAAATCATGTTTCATAAGGAAATCTTTTACAAGTTTACGCATTCTGCTTTCATCATCGACCACTAAAATTTTCCATTTACTCATAAGAATATCATTCCTTTCGTACACAAAACATCTTTTATTGTCATAGTATACCAGAAAAATATGTTTCTTTTGTGTTTTTATTCAAAAATCTATTTTTAATTAGTCTCTTACCTTTTCATTTTTCCCCAAAAAAGAGGCATCCATAAATACCCCTTTTCTATCACGCTTTCATTTCTCGTTCTTTATCATCTTCTAGTTTACGAATCTGCTTAAACTCATAAGCCGCCATACCAATCGCCACTGCTGCCGCCAGAAAATCCGAAGTCGGTCCTACATACATAATCCCGTCAATGCCCATAAACATCGGATAAATCAGCAAACATGGCAGGAAAAATATAATCTGTCTGGTAAGTGACAGGAAAATTCCTCGTATTGGTTTTCCGATTGATGTAAAGAAAGTTGTTGTAATCGGCTGCAGGCAGTTCAACCAAGCAAAAAACAAATAGATTCTGAAATATTTCACACCAAATGCAAAATAACTTTCCGAACCAGAACCAAAAAGCGAAATAATCTGTCTTGGACATGTCTGGAATAATATAAATGCAACCATAGATACCGCAAATCCTGCGATAACTGCCACTCGATACGCTTCCCGCACACGATGATACTGCTTTGCTCCATAGTTAAAACTTTCAATTGGCTGCGTTCCCTGTCCAATTCCGATGACTATGGAGAAAAATAACTGATTTACTTTCATGATAATTCCCACACAAGCCAGCGGAATGGCTTCTCCATACACAGACAACGCACCATAATAACGGAGTGAGTTATTCAAAACAATCTGTACCACCATCATGGCGATCTGATTAAAGAAAGACGCTGCCCCAAGAGATGCGACTCGTTTTGTATACTTCCAATTAAATCTCAAATGCTTTCTTTGCAGAGTAATTGTCTTGCATTTACGCATATAACAGATTACCAGAATTCCGGAAAAAATCTGCCCAATGATCGTTGCATATGCTGCTCCAGCCATTCCCCAATCAAATCCAAGTACAAATATCGCGTCCAGAATCGTATTGATAATCGCGCCTGACAAGTTACAGATCATGGTCATACGCGGACTTCCATCGGCTCGGACCAAATGACCGCCGCCGGTTGTCAACAGCAAAAATGGAAAACCTATGGATGTAATTCTTACATAGGTCTGTGCATATGGCAGTACATCCTCCGGTGAACCAAATAAAACCAGCAATGGATTCAAAAACAGCTGTGTGATCACGCATAAAGCAAGACCGCATCCTGCCAGCATAAACAGCGCATTTCCTATAAAATAAGGAGCTTCCTCTTTTTCGCCTCTGCCCATCGCCAGATTAAAACTGGAAGCACCACCAATTCCAAACAGCAAAGCCAAAGACGTACAGGATATTGTCAATGGAAATGCAATATTTGTTGCAGCATTTCCAAGTGTTCCCACTGCCTGACCAATGAATAGCTGATCCACGATATTGTATAACGCACTCACCACCATGGCAATAATACTTGGAACAGCAAATTTGACCATCAATTGGGGAATCGGCATATATCCTAATGGATTTTCTTTTTTTGGTTGATTCATTTGTATTACCTCGTTTCTTTTATTTCAGGTTTCGTAAATTAGATTATATTATGCCACAACATGAACAGCATTATCTTTCACCTCAGTAATTTTCTTCATCAGTGCAGTTCTGGTTTTTACATCAAACAATTTCACAAAACTGACAGGTTTGTCAAATGGTGGCTTCATAAGTTCTTTTATATCTTCCATATAACCATTTTGTTCTATATGATTGATAATTTTATGTACGAATGCAATCTGTTTCTGATTCAAAGAAGCGTCATTGATAAAAGAAGAAAACGCTTCCATTGCAGCTTCATGGTCAAGTTTTGCAATTTTCCGAATCAACAGACCAAATGGTGTGTCTCCATATTCTCGTTTATAATCCTCTTTGCTTCCAAGTTCTTCCGTAAGAACACGTTCAAGTTCCGCATAATCATTCGCAGTTAACGGAAGGTTATGTGTGAGTTTATGAATTACAATAGAACTGCCATTCTCATTCACATATCGGTTTACTTTTTTCTTATAGTCCTCAAAATCATATGCAGGATCCAATTTCTCCCCTTCTTTTCTATCAATAACAGGGTCTGCTAACTTTGTAATAACTAATTTTTTAGGTCCTTCATCAACCAAAAATTTCATCAAATCACGCAGTTCGTTTCGCGTATGTTCAAAAAGTAAAATATCATTTGCCTCCCAGTATGGGTCAGAATTAATTTCTTTTATAACAGGCAGTTTATTCTTAATTTGAGGGATACTAATCTTTCTTTCCAAAGCAACCGCTATTTCGCACAATTGTTTCTTGGCATATTTTAACGATGGCATTGCTTCCATTTGTGCGATCATTAGTCCGTACATGAAATTATCAAATCGTTTTGCATATTCGTCCGTATCATTCATATATACTAGCGGTGCAATATGCGTAATCAATTCTCCTTTCGACATTTCACTTATATAGGTAAAACTCTCCATTTTACTATACCGTTCTACATATTCACGTTTCAGTCTTACAGATACCTGCTCCTTATTAAGGTTCTCGACCTGTGCATTACATTCTGATACTAATTGATTTCTCCATTCCTGATAATTGTCATCCGAAAACGCACTTTCCTGCAAGCCAACAGCCAATCTTATTTTCTTCCCGAAAATATTTTCTGAAAGTGATTTTGTTTCACTGCCTTCAAAACCGTTTGGTTTCTGTCTGAAATATTCAAAATTACCACAGTAATCAAAAATCATAAAATATTTTTTTCCTGTGTATTCGCCACTTATGCTATCCACACAATCCAAATGAGGTGCTAATCGTGTTCCACGTCCTATCATCTGCCAAAACTTTGTTTTTGAGCGTATTTTCTTAAAGAATACAAGGTTCACGCACTCCGGCACGTCAATCCCAGTATCCATCATATCTACAGATACGGCAATCCGTGGTTCTTTTTCAGGATTTTTAAACTCATCTATCGTCGTTTGGGCATAGCTATCTTCACAAATAACCCTCTGGGTAAACTTTCCTTTATGTTGCGGATACAATTTATCAAATCTCTTCAACACAAACTCTGCATGTTTCTTATTCTGAGCAAAAATAATTGTTTTCCCAATCAAATCTCCGCCAGCCACCTTGATACCATGCTCCATCAAATCTTGCAGCACCATATCTACCGTCGTTTCATTAAAAACAAATTTATTCAATTGTGTAGATGGAATAAAATCTGGCACATAACCATCTTCTGCAAAATCATCTTCGTATCTTTCTTTGTCTTCTTGAGAAAGATCATCATAAGTAATTCCTTCCTCCAAAAACTTTGTTTTTACTTCATAATTATAATATGGTACGAGTACATGATCCTCATACACTGCCGTCTCATAATCATATGCATAGGTAGGAACACCATTCTCCATTTCAAAGAAATCATAAGTATTTCTATCCACATCCGTTTTTGGCGTTGCAGTAAGTCCTACCAAATATGCATCAAAATAATCAAAAATAGCTTTATATTTCTTAAAAATTGATCTGTGGCTTTCATCAACGATAATCAAATCGAAGTGTGAAGGTGTAAATAACGGCAATCCATCCTTCGTTTTACACTCATCAATCGCATTCAACATCGTCGGATATGTAGAAAATACAATTCTTGAGGTTTTATCATCCTTGCTGGAACAGAGATTACAAAGTGACATATCCGGAAGATAATTTTTAAAATCATCTTTTGCCTGCTTTACAAGAGCTGTCCTGTCCGCCAAAAATAAAACATTTGTAACATAACCTCCGCGACTTAACACATCCGTCAAACTGGAAGCGGTTCTCGTTTTTCCAGTTCCCGTCGCCATGACCAAAAGATTTTTTCGAAATCCCT
Source organism: Ruminococcus sp. (assembly GCA_036308845.1). Classification (GTDB taxonomy): domain Bacteria; phylum Bacillota; class Clostridia; order Lachnospirales; family Lachnospiraceae; genus Oliverpabstia. The sequence continues at coordinate 1,664 of JAXJUX010000293.1, read as the reverse complement.
GCTCAATATGATCACATACTGCTCGGATAGCCTCTTTCTGATAATATCTATCTGTAATCTTATCGTTAATGGAAATCTCCTGTAACGGTTTTCTTTCCATCCTTCGATTCATAAGACGCTGCAAATCATCTTTATTGAACACTTCACTAACGCGTCTTTGCGGACTCGTCTGGTCATCCCAAAAATATGTATCAAATCCATTGGTCGTAAACATCATAGGTCTGCGTCCAAATTTTTTCTCTAAACAATCTGCATACAATACCGCCTGTTTACGCCCTGTATTTGGGTCTTTACTGGAACGTTTTGCTTCAATTACAGCCAGTGGAAGTCCATCTTTTCCAAACAACACATAATCGACAAACCCCTTTCGTCCTAGTATACCAGCCATACCATCTACTTCATATTCTTCCCAGACATCGGCATCACTTCCGTCAAATTTCCAGCCAAGCTGTTTCAAATCTATATCAATATATTTCTTCCTTGTTCTAAATTCAGAATCATCTTGAGCCTCAAAATTTCGTTTCTGCTGATTTTGTTCTTTTGATGCCGTCAATTTCTCTGCCATCGCCTCAATTTGTTTACGAAGTTTTAAAATTTCTTCCTCTTTCTCACCCAAAAGGCTCTCTTGTTCTTTGATTTTCTTCGTATCAACAATTACTTTCTCTACTGGAATCTCTTTTTCTGAGAATTTCCTTTCTTCATAATCAGTTCCATAACAGTAATCAATCCATTCAATAAACTCAAATAAACCTTGCAGAGACATCACAGCATCACTACTGCTTACACTACGTTCCGTATGCACTGCCAAATTTCCCAATTTTATAATATAAGGTAATTTTCCCCATGTATGATAATCTACCGCAAATCTAAAACATGGTTCGTGTATCAATGACTGCAAATTATCTTTGTATGGCAAACGCATAGATGTATCAGCAGAATAAACCCATTTTACAGCCAATTCCAACGCCTTTCTACTGCCAACAGCCGACATAGCAGGAGAAGTCGCAAATACTTTTTCTGCTTCTATTGCAGCATGGGCAAATAATATATATTCTGTTTTTTTCTTCAAAAAATCAAAGTTCGACATTTTGCGTTCCTCCTTGTGTTGTATGTGTGACGCATTGGTTTGCGTTTATCGTTAGTAAATTGCTTAATGATAGATGTTTTGTTCGAGGCAATTTTGATTTGTCGATTTGTGCAACAAAGGTTGCAAACTGCTTTTGCATCGCCATTGGTGGAATCGGAATATCCAGCGATGCGAGAATTTGTTGATTAAGGTTTTGAATATTAGCACCTCGGCCCATCATATTCTTTCGCATTGAATCCGACTTCAATACACGCAATAAATAAGCCGTATCAACGTCACTACTTGTTATTCGGTAGCGAATACAAAAGCCACTATAGGTAGTTGGGACACTACCTGGATATACAACCAAACAACGACCTACAAGTGCTTTATTACCATTTGAACGTACAAAAACAATATCTCCATCTTGTAACATATTTTCTTCAGATGGTGTTTCATTTAAGGAAATCGTTGGCAAACGTTCTGTATCATCAATAACAGAATAGTCCTTAAAATCACCTACCCCCAAACAATGCATTTCTATTCCACTGTCACCCGTATGAAAATTCATACCATTTTTACAATATCCCATTTCGAG
>JAXJUX010000292.1:0-8612 GCA_036308845.1 Ruminococcus sp. | reverse complement strand
GGGTAAAGACAACAAATATGGGAAGTATGTTTCGTCTGACCTATAATCTGACTTTGCAGGATGTGGCGAAAGAGAAAGAAATGATCGATCAGCTTCGCTGCAGAAACGGTAATCTGGAAATTACGGTGTCAAAACAGGAGACTACCATTGCAGAGCTTTAAGGAAAGGAGTGAATGCATATGAAGAGAAAAACAGTGAAAATGTTATCTGTGTGTTTGACGGCAGCTATGTTGTTCTCCGGTTGTGGAAAGGGAACATCTGCTTCTGATACAATCGCTGATCAGGGCGAAGAAACTACGAGCGCAGAGGCATCTGCGGAAAATGCGTCCTCAGATACTGCCGTACCGACTGATTCAGAATATTTTTCTGATCGCGATTTTGAAGTTGGGTACGATGAAGAGGAGAGTGCACTAATTATATTAAATGGAGACTCTGCTGCCAGTAATTCGGATGCAGTAGAGATTTCCGGAACAACTGTAACAATTACAGACGAAGGTACTTATATTCTTACGGGAACATTGGACGACGGTATGATTATTGTCGATTCAGAAAAGACAGATAAGACGCAGATCGTCTTAAATGGTGTAACTATCCACAGTGAGACATCGGCTCCAATTTATATTTTACAGTCGGACAAGGTATTTATCACGACTGCTCCGGATACGATAAATACGCTTTCCAATGGCGGAACATTTGCCATCAATTCTGCAGACGATGCGGTACATTCCAATACTTCCGTGACTGTAAATGGCGGATCTTTTGATATCGCTACTGGTGATGATGCATTTCATGCGGAGGAAACCTTGTTGATTGCGGATGGAATAATTGCAATTTCTGAAAGCTATGAGGGTCTGGAAGGACTTTACGTAGAAGTGACAGGCGGCGAAATCACATTGACAGCCAGCGATGATGGTATCAACGCAGCAGGTGGTACGGATGCCAGTGAAATGGGAGGCAGAGATGCCATGAGAAATCCAGGTATGTCATCTGCATCGAATGGAAGTATTATAATTTCTGGCGGAACGATTCAGATAACTGCTTCCGGTGACGGTCTTGATGCAAATGGTACGCTGGAAATAACCGGCGGTTACACGGTTGTCTGTGGTCCGACACAGGGAGATACCGCAACATTGGATTATGATGTCAGTGGTACAATTTCAGGCGGTACATTTATTGGAACAGGTGCTTCTGGTATGGCACAAAGTTTCAGCGATTCCAGTCAGGGTGTTGTGGCTGTTAGTGTAGGAAATCAGTCCGCAGGGACTACCTTCCAGTTATCTGACAGTGACGGAAATATCATACTTACGCATACACCGGAATTGTCCTATCAGGTTGTGATACTGAGCAGCCTTGACATTGTTGCGGGGGAAACGTATACGATTACAGTGGGGACGTCTTCCGGAGAAATCACTGCTAAGTGATAAAGCAGAAGCTGATTGAAAAATAGGGAAAATTGTCGGCGGAATTTAGTAGAATTAGGGTTATATATCATTTATAATAGAACTGTAGAATTCCTCTGTTAGATGGGAGGAAAATGAATAGAAACAGAAAAAAGAATAAAAATAAAGGTCAAAAACCTTTAAAGGAACTTACCATTAAGGATAATTTTATGTTTGGGGCAACGATGGTAAAACCGGAAAATTGCAAAGGGTTATTGGAAATGACCTTACAGATTCCGATTGCTCGTGTTGAAATTAACATAGAAAAGACAATGATATATAACCCTGAGTATAAAGGAGTTCGTCTTGATGTATATGCAAAAGATGAAAAAAATACGCATTATAATGTAGAAATGCAGGCGGTACGAAAATTGGCTTTGGGAAAATGTTCTCGATATTACCACAGTCAAATTGATATGGAGATGTTGGATAGAGGTCATGATTATGAAGAATTACCGAATTCTTATGTGATTTTTATCTGTGATTTTGATCCTTTCAATCAAAGAAAGTATTGCTATACATTTAAAAGTATTTGTAAGGAAACAGATGAAACTGATTTAGAAGATGGACGAGTAACGATATTTTTAAGCACAGAAGGAGAAAACGAAGACGAAGTTCCAATTGAAATGGTGAAGTTCTTGAAATTTGTAAAGGCAGACTTGGCAACTTGTATGGATGATTTTGAAGACGATTTTGTAAGTAAACTTCAGAAAACTATGCAGGAAATCAAGGTAAGCCGCGAAATGGAGGGACGTTACATGAGTATGGCGTTGTGGCTGCATGACGAAAGAAAAGAAGGAAAAGAGGAAGGAAAATTGGAAGAAAGAGCTTCAGCTTTACTGGATGTGTTGGAAGAAAAAGGTGAAGTTTCTGAAGAATTAGAAGAGAAAATTTTTGCAGAAGAAAGCATGGAAGTATTGCGTAATTGGTTCAAATTAGCAGTAAAAGTATCTTCTGTAGAAGAATTTGTAACATTGATGTAAAAGATAATAGCAAATGACATTTCACATAAGAGAAACATATCATCGGCGGGTGCCGTTCTGACACCTGCCTGTCTATGAAAATCCAATCCTAATCGGGCGATTTTATCAAACATATAAAATAGAGGAATTCTATCCATACATAGAAAAGTGATTCTTTCAATGCACGTAAATTGAGCATAGAAAAGGATCACTTTTTACTTAATTGTTCAGAATCTCAATTATCCTGGAAGTGCATAAGATAACAATGGATAGATGATGGAAAAAATATTGAAATAATATAGATGATATGGTAATCTAAAGGAAAAAAGGTGGTGTTTGTATGACAATTGAAGAAATGCGTGAACGAAAAAGAGAATTGGGATATACATACGAACAGATAGCAGAACTGGCGAATCTTCCGGTTACAACAGTGCAAAAAGTTTTGGGTAAGATAACCAAGTCGCCAAGATATGATACGCTGGCTGCATTGGAACGTGTGTTGAATCCGGCAAAAGCAAATATGGTGAAGGAATCTGTTCCTAATTATTATGTAAAGAAAAAACAAGGGGAGTATACGACAGAGGATTATTACAGACAGCCAGAAGATGAATATATGGAATTGATAGATGGTGTTTTTTATGATATGTCAGCTCCTTCTCACCTCCACCAACTGCTCAGTGGCGAGATTTATAGTGTGTTTCGGGATTATATCCGAAAAAATAAGGGAGATTGTATCCCTGCTTACGCACCGTTGGATGTGCAGCTAAATGGCGATGATAAAACGATGGTACAACCAGACGTGATGATTGTCTGTGACCGTAGCAAATTTCATCAAAACAGCATATTGGGGGCACCAGATTTAATTGTTGAAATTCTGTCGCCAGCAACAAAGAAAAAAGATATGTTTATCAAAGCACATAAATATTTGGATGCGGGTGTGCGAGAGTATTGGCTTGTTGATCCAGAACGAAAAAGAGTCATGGTATATAATTATGAAGATAAAGAATACGCAGAATATCCAGCTATCTACACCTTTGAAAATGAAGTGCCGGTACATATTTTTGATGGAAAATGTATCGTGGATTTCAAAGAAATATCGGAGTATCTTCAGTTTTTATATAAATAAGAATTTTAATGGGATAACAAAAATTACCCGGATGTGGGGAATTTACATCCGGGTAATGATATCAATTATTTAGACTAATGCTCTCCCTAATGCATTGCATTTTTCTGTAGCTTCATCGTCTGGTTCATCCTGGCAGATAACAGGATCAGCAACCAGTACGGCACCGTCATCTTTGCAGCGGTTTTCCCAGTCTGCCATCCATTCGCCGTCACCCCATCCGTAAGAACCGAAAAGAGCGATACGTTTGCCGGATAATTTGCTTTCACAGGAAGTGAACATAGGATCAAATTCATCTTCTTCTAAAACTTCTGCTCCCATAGCTGGGCAGCCAAATGCGATTGCATCAAATGCATCTACCTGATTTGCAGAAAAATCAGCACACTCCAGAATACTTACCTCAGCTCCAGCGGCTTTTGCACCTTCTGCAACTGCGTTAGCCATAGCTTCTGTGTTACCAGTACTGCTCCAATATACAACTGCTACTTTACTCATGATTTATACCATCCTTTAAAATTTATTCTATTTTAACTGGCTGCTAAGCAGCAACAGTCAATTGCATGATTGATTTGCCAAGAGAAAACTCCTGACAATACTGTTCTTTACATTTTTGAAATGCATCGAATAATGTTTTGACAAAATCCACATCCCCATACACTTTCCAAATGCCTGAAAATTTATAATTTTTTCCTTTATGTTCAATAAATCCACATACGTCCTGGAGTGGATAATCCAGAAATAAACCGATTTCGTGTGGGAAGTCTTCGCTTGTAGAAAGACGCTGCTTTAATACACGAATACAACGATCAGTATCAAAATGCTGGTAACCAAAGGAATGTAAGATTTTTTGTACTTCCTTGAGAGAAAGATTTTCTTCCAGACGTTTTTTTCTATATACGTAAAGCAAAGCGGAATTTGTTTTGGGTTTTACGATTTCAATATAGACATCTTTCGGATTTAAGACGTCATTTTGTTCTTGTAATTCTTTTTTGAATTCCTGCCATGAAGCAAATTTGTAAGTGAATAAATTTGCGGCTTTCAAGCCTGCTAAAGTAGGAGCGCAATGTTCGATAATTTTAGATTCTAACATAAGATGTCCTTTCTGGTTAGATATAACTAACCAATAACAAATTACCATAAGAACCAAAATATGTCAATATATTTTTGAAATAAAATGGAAATGCTTTCAAATGTCTATTGACGATGCATTTTTCCTATGATAATATTTCGCATGTTGAAAAAAATAATAGATAGAGGCGCGGATGTTATGAGTACCTTACAAAGCAGCAGGCAATGGTTGTAAGGAAAAGGAGCAGCCGCCGAAGAAAATGTGAAGTGCCTGCTTCATACTTTCTGGTGTATTGCAAAAGATGTACTACACTGTCACAAACTTGTGGAGCGCTATCAGAAATATACGGAAAGTTTTTGCCGCATAGGATTCTTGATGGGTTCTGTGCGGTTTTTCTATTACAAAGATATATGCTTATATAAGAAAGGAAACATCATGGGAGTAGAAATGATTCAGGCTGGGTGGCTGTCTATTTTGCCACCTGTAATTGCCATTGTTTTGGCATTGATAACGAAAGAAGTATTTTCTGCCCTGCTTGCCGGTATTTTTTCTGGAATGGTTATTTATTGTTTTTCTACCGGACAGTCTATTGTAGCAGCAGTAAATTATGTATTTCAGATGATGGCAGCAAAAATGGCAGAGAACAGTTATATGTTGATTTTTTTAGCACTTTTGGGTGGTTTGGTGATTGTTGTAACGAAAGCCGGAGGTTCCAAAGCCTATGGAAAATGGGCAAGTCAGAAGCTGAAAAGTCCTGTCAGTGCAAAACTTGCAACAGCCATTTTGGGAATGGTGATTTTTATTGATGATTATTTCAACTGTTTGACAGTAGGAACTGTTATGCGTCCGATCACGGATAAACATCGGATTGCAAGAGAAAAACTTGCTTATATTATTGATTCTACGGCAGCACCGATTTGTATTTTGGCACCAATTTCCAGTTGGGCGGTAGCTGTTTCCTCGGAACTTGGTTCAGTTGGAGGATTCCAGGCATTTTTGAAAGTCATTCCATATAATTTATATGCGATTTTGACACTGGTTATGGTAGTTTTTATTTGTTGTACAAAGTTCGATTTTGGTCCAATGAAACGTGCACAGGAAATGGCGGAATCTAATGCATACGAAGAAGAACAGATGGAACAGGAAGACGTAATGGAAGTTTCTGAAAATGGAACCACATGGGATTTGGTGATTCCGATGCTGGTGTTGATTTCCTGCTCGATTCTTGGAATGGCATATGTGGGTGGATTCTTTCGTGGAGTGCCATTTTCAGAAGCCATCGGCGTACATCCAACGGCTGGATTGACACTGGGCGCATTTGCTGCTTTGATTGTTGCCATGATTATGTATCTACCTAGAAAATTGATGACATTTCGCGAATTTATGGAAGGGATTACAGAAGGAACCAAAACGATGGTTTCTGCAATGATGATTCTGATTTTTGCATGGTCCTTAAGCGGCGTGTGCAGAGAATTGATTGGAACGGGAGAATTTGTCAGTGGTCTGGTGAAAGCATCCAACATTTCCCTGAGTCTGCTTCCGGCAATTATTTTCGCGGTGGCATCTTTTCTGGCATTTTCCATGGGAACGGCCTGGGGAACTTTTGGTATGCTGATTCCGATTGTAACGATGATTTGCGCCGGACCGGAAGGTGCTCAGATTGTCATTCCGGCACTTGGAGCGACTCTGGCAGGTTCCGTATATGGAGATCATTGTTCTCCGATTTCTGATACAACGATACTTTCTTCGACAGGTTCCTGTTGTGAGCATATTCGCCATGTGGAAACACAGATTCCGTATGCTTCGCTGGTTGCCGGTGTGAGCTTTGGCGGATATCTGGTGGCGGGATTTGCGAGAAATCCATGGGTGAGCCTCGGATTTGCAGTTGCAGTATTGTTCCTTTGCTTTTATGTGATCGACAGAGTGCAGAGAAAAAAACCAAAATTAGAGAAGAAATAATTTGACAATTTCCACATACTTCCTTTATAATCGTATCAGATATGAGGGAGTAGTTCGCACTTTCCAAAGTGTTATGCATAACGTCATCACGCTGAAAAGCCGGGATGCATACTGAGATAGGAACGAGACTTTTATCGCAAGAGATGCGATAGGAGTCTCTTTTTTTGTTGCACTAATGCTGTTGATTTTGGAACTGTAATTTTCTCCTCGTTCACAATTACAAATAAAAGTTGATACAAAAAGAAACTTCTGTCGCATCTACATAAAATTAAAAAGGAGATAAAAGTATGGAAATTTTTGTACAGGTATTATTGTTAGCGTTAGGTTTTGTGATGTTAGTAAAGGGCGCTGACTGGTTTGTGGATGGAGCATCCGGAATTGCTGACCGATTTGGGATTCCGCAGTTGGTCATCGGTTTGACAATTGTTGCCATGGGAACAAGTGCACCGGAAGCAGCCGTTAGTATTACCGCCGCATTAAAAGGAAATGCGGAAATTACCGTTGGTAATGTAGTTGGAAGTAACATTTTAAATATTTTAATTATTTTAGGTTTGGCTTCTGCAATCACGTCGATTGCAGTTGCAAAGACTACGATCAAATACGAAATCCCATTTATGCTGATTGTAACTCTTCTTTTACTGGGAATGGGAGCAACAGGCGGAACCATCAATCGTGTGGAAGGCGTTGTTCTTTGGATTTTCTTTATACTGTATTTGTTGTATATGGGCTGGATGGCAAAGACAGGGCAGGCAGCGTCCGATGAAATCAGTGTACAGGGTTCTATCGGCAAAATGCTTGTCATGGTAGTGATTGGTCTGGTTTTGATCGTTTGGGGAAGTGATGTGACGGTAGATGCAGCTACAAGTCTTGCAAGAATTTTTGGTATGAGTGAACGATTCATCGGTCTTACCATTGTCGCATTGGGAACTTCTCTTCCGGAATTGTTTACATCTGTTTCTGCTGCGAGAAAAGGAAAAGCGGATATTGCGATTGGAAATATCGTGGGAAGCAACATTTTCAATATCTTGTTTGTTGTAGGTACTTCTGCATTGATTATTCCGGTAGCATTTGTATCCAGTTTTATCGTAGACTGTCTGGTTGCAGTGGCAGCAGGCGTGATTTTGTGGCTGTTTGTGTTTAAAAAACAGAAACTTACAAGAACGGGTGGAATTGTTATGTTGGTATGTTACGCTTTGTACTTCTTGTATCTGAGCGTATGCTAATAGAATCTCTCTTCAAAGATAAATCTCTCAAAAGAAAAGGCCGCTATGGTGTGTGAAAATGCATCATAGCGGTCTTTCTCTTGCGAACTCTTTTTCCAAGATAAAACGTCAGAATATTGTAAGGGATTTTCTATATACTATTTAGTTTTCAAAGTGGGTAGAATATGTTAAAATTAGGTTAATAAAACTGCTGAAGTGGGGATTTTTTTGCAGTTATACAGGGGAGAAACGAAAGAAAGGAGTGAGGATATGAGAAAAAGTTGTATATGGGCAATGATCGCAGGAATTGCGGGGCTTTTATGCATCAGTGGATGTTCCAGTCAGGCACCTGCAGAAAGTAATAAAAGCCGTATGGTTGATGATTCTGTAGCTGTGGCAGAAGCTGAGATGGCATCAGAAGTTGCTGAAAGTACTGCCGAAGCTGCTGCAGCCGATGCAGAATATGCAGTGGAAGTGGAATCGGCTGTTCCGGAACCGGCGCCGGATGTAACAATCGATACACGTTCAGAACAGCGATTTTCCGAAGACTGGTCTACGCCAACAGTAACTTTTACATATCATGAAATTTCTGTTTCTCCTGAAGAACATCAGGAATTGGCAGATACACTTGCTGCGTATTCGCAGACAAGAAAAGTGCAATTAGATGAAAAAGCCGATGAGATGAATATCAAAGCACAAAAAGCGCTGGATGAAAATGCAGATGATTTTTGGGGCATGTATTTGGATACACAGGTTGTTACCAAACGTTCAGATAGTAATATTTACAGTATTATGGAATCAGAGATTATGTATGGGTATGATGAATATCAGGATACCTATTATGGCGCTGTGTTCGAT
>JAXJUX010000291.1:0-3504 GCA_036308845.1 Ruminococcus sp. | reverse complement strand
GTGATAAACATGCAGGAAAACATAGATGTTCATGAAATATTGTCTTATGTGGAAGCACATTTAGAAGAGGATTTGAGTTTAGATGAAATTTCTGAAAAATTTCATTATTCCAAATTTTATATTTCAAGAGCTTTTAGCCAGAAATATGGAAAGTCTTTTTATCAATATGTAAAGGACAGGAGATTGACAGTAGCAGCGCAGGCACTTGTTGAAACCAAAAAGCCGATTATTGAGATTGCCTATGAGGCGCATTATAATTCGCAACAGGCATTCACACTTGCTTTTTGACAGGTATATATTTGTACGCCTCAGGAGTACCGAAAAAATGGTGTGTTTATTCCAAAACAGGCTAAAATGGTGGTACAAAGCAGAAGCAAACATGCAACCTGCATGATGATGTGGGGAGGTATGGCAGCAAGTATGGGGTCCTTTTTATTAGCCGGAGGTACAAAAGGGAAAAGATATGCCTTGCCAAATTCAGAAATTATGATTCATCAGCCCGCAATTGGTGGAAATGGTGTACAAGGGCAGGCTACGGAAATTCAGATTGTATCAAATCATATTTTGAAAACAAGACAAAAAATCAATCAGATTCTTGCGGAGAATACAGGAAGGACAGTGGAAGAAATTGCAAGAGATACAGAACGTGATAACTATCTGACAGCCCAGGAAGCATTGGCGTATGGACTGATTGATAAAATTGTAGAGAAGAAATAAAAATAGTTGACAATTCCAAAAATTGTAAGTATGATAGAAAAGTAGTTTACAGGAAATATAAAAGAAACGGAGGTAATGTAAAATGATGAAGAATGTAAGAACTTTTGAAAACAACTTTAGATTGCATATGATTACCCCGGGTGAAATGAAATAGGTTTGTAAAAACGTATAGATTGTCGTGGTGTCATATGATGCCACGATTTTTTTGTTTTATAGGAAACTCTGTAAAAAGTCAGTCTGACTGTGCGAAAAATCGTGCTGTTAGACTGACTTTTTTTATTGCATAGGAAATTCCTTTCCTATACGATAAAAGCCTCTGGCAGAAGCACACGCGGTATTCTATGCAATCGAAAACAGGATATGGAAACAAGACATGAGATTTGAAAGAAAGAGGACAAAGAAATGGAAACAGCATATGTAAGTGCGATGCATAGAGAACGTTATGAATTAACACAGAATGAGGAAACTTTTTATGGAAGATTAAAGACAGCAAACTTTTATAATACGAAGGAGCTTGTGGAATTCCCAACAGTGGGAGATAGGGTGGAAATTGTAAAAAATGACACAGGTGACAGTTCCATTATCAAAGTACTGGAAAGAAAATCAGTATTCAAAAGGCAAAATGCAACACAGGGATTGCCTGACCAGGCAGTGGCGGCTAATTTTGATTATGTATTTATTGTGATGTCATTAAATCATGATTTTCATATGACAAAGCTGGAACGATACTTGACAGTTGCGTGGCAAAGCGGTGGTACCCCGGTAATCATTTTGTCAAAGGCTGATTTGTGTGAGGAAAAAGAAAGCTACGTGGCACAGCTTGCAATGGATGCACCGGGAGTTGCAGTGCATTGTATCAGTGCAAGGACAGGCGAAGGCATGACAGAGCTTAAGCCTTATGTAAAAGACGGAAAGACGATTGTTTTGCTTGGTTCATCCGGTGTTGGTAAATCTTCCCTTGTCAATGCATTACTTGGAAAAGAAGAAATGGAAACCGGTGGTATTCGAGAAGCGGATTCACAAGGAAGACATACGACAACTTATAAGCAGTGCTTTCTATTACCGCAAATCATTCAACTGCCGAATGGGGAAGAGATGACCGGTGGTGGCAAAATCATTGATACACCGGGTATGAGAAAGCTGCTGATGGGAGAAAATGCAGAAGGCAACCAGTCCACCTTTTCTGACATTGAGGAGCTTGCAACACAGTGCAGATTTTCAGATTGTCAGCATAAAAAGGAGCCGGGATGTGCAGTAAAAAAGGCATTGGAAGATGGTACATTGGACGAAAGACATTGGAAAACCTATTTGAGTTTGCAAAGAGAAGAAGCGTATTCAAAAGAACGAAAACAGATTATGATGAGAAAAATTGGGAAGACAAGAAAAGAAATAAAGACTAGAGGAAGGTTGTGATTAACGTGAGATATCAGATTAGGCATGCACTTGTTCAGTATGGTGCAGACACTATATTGGAGGATGTGAATTTTGAGGTGCATGACAAGGAGAAGATTGCAATTGTAGGTAGAAACGGTTGTGGAAAAACTACACTGTTAAAGCTGATTGCAGGGGATATCCACATGAATAATTTAGATAGTGATGAAGAATGTGGCATCACGATGGCAGGAAAGCAGGAAATTGGCTTTTTGCGCCAGATTAGTTTTACAGATGGAGAGGTAACGGTAGAGGAGGAAATCAAAAAGACTTTTTCACCGGTATTTGCCTGTGAAGCACGTATGAAAGAAATTGAAAAGGAATTACAGAATGGAGAAAATCAGTCGCTTTTATACGAATATGATCATTTACAGAAGCAAATGGAAGCTATGAGAGGCTATACCTGGAAAACTGACATGGACATCATGTTCCAGCAGGTTGGTTTTCCACTTGAAGATTTAAAAAGGCCAATTGGCAGTTTCTCAGGTGGGCAGCAGACGAAGGTTGCTTTTATTAAACTACTGCTAAGCAGACCGGATATTATGCTGCTGGATGAGCCGACTAACCATTTGGATTTACCAACGATTGAATGGCTGGAGGACTATTTGAAAAATTATGACAAGGCTGTCGTTATCGTATCCCATGACCGTATGTTTTTGGACCGTGTGATAGATGTAACTTATGAAATTGAGTATCACAAAATCAAGCGTTATCCGGGAAATTATTCAGCTTTTCTAAAGCGTAAGGAAGAAAATTTAGTCAAGCAGGAAAAGGATTATGAGGAGCAGCAAAAGGAAATCAAACGTCTGACAGAATGGATTGAAAAGTGGAAAAACACGCCAACGAAGGTAGCTGCGACACGCTCTAAAAGAATGGCAATCGAGCATATGGTGAAAATAGAAAAGCCAAGACGCTTTGACACGAAAACGTTCCATGCGATGTTTGAACCACGTATGGAAAGTTATACGGATGTGCTGACTGCCAAAAAGCTAAAAATCGGATATGATAAGGAACTTAGCGAAGTGAGTTTTCTTTTACAGAAAAAGGAGCGTCTTGCTGTCCTTGGAGAAAATGGAAAAGGGAAATCTACCTTACTCAAAACCTTGGTTGGTATGCTAGAACCGCTAGGCGGCAGTTTTACCATAGGACCCAATGTGGAAATTGGTTATTTTGACCAGCAAAGGGCGGTTGTGAACGATGCAGACCCGGAGCAGACTGTGTTGGATAATTTCTGGGAGACCTATCCGAAACTGTTAAGAGAGGACGTGCGAAGTGCACTTGGTGCTTTTATGTTTTCGGGGGAAGAGGTAGAAAAGAAGATGGACCAGCTTTCCGGTGGAGAACAGGTGCGTCTTG
>JAXJUX010000290.1:0-7846 GCA_036308845.1 Ruminococcus sp. | reverse complement strand
GTCTATAGACGTTTCTTACGATTTTTAGGCATTTTTTGTATTTTTTTCTTTAGTTTTTCCAATTTCTTTCCAAAGAGTCTGTATAATCACCACCGAAATAGGACCCAGGATAAATCCGGTAAAACCATACAGAAAAAATCCCCCATACACAGAAATCAACATCCACGCCGGATGTAACCCTATTTCTTTTCCCAATATTTTCGGTTCCAAAAACTGCCGAAGCAAATCCACTGCCACATACAAAAGAAAATATCCTAACGCAGTCATATATTCACCTTTCAACAACCAAAGGATTGCCCAGGGAATCAAAATGGTTCCGGCACCAATCACAGGTAACGCATCCAATACACCGATTACCAGACCGGCTACCACAAAGTATGGATTCCCCATAATCCAAAGTCCTGCCACACACACAACTCCAATGATAAGCATCAGGCATCCCTGCGCTTTTATATATTTTCCACCTGCATGGTACACTTTCTTCCCTATCGTTGACAATTTTCCTAAAACAGGACCGTCTTCCATCCTGCGCCGGATATCCTCCATATCTTGAATCAGAAGAATCCCAAAAATAATCATGATAATGATACCGCCGCCCCACACGATACATTGATTTACCACATTCCAGATTCCATCCATACAATATTCTCCGGCACGCTGCTGCAAAACAATAAGAACCGAATCTACCTGCTCCAGTATAAAATTTTTGATTTTCCCATCATCAATCCCTGTATACTCTTCTGCAATCGCACACCAGTGTTTTAACACATGATCCGATTGCCCTGTCCAATCCTGTACTGTGATTACCAGCCGTTTTATTTGTTTCAATAATAACTGTATCCCTTTTAAAATTCCATATCCTGAAAGTATAGAAACGACACCAATGATCAGACCGCCTGCAATTCCACGTTTTATATGTGTTTTCTTTTCTATCCATTTAGCCACCGGAAGTACCCAGATTGCCAGCATCCACCCTAACAAAAAAGGAATCGCCGGCGGCAGTACGTATTTGATCACAATACATACCGCTGCAGAGATTCCCGCTAATAACAAAATCTGCTTTCCATTCATCCTTTCACGCTCCCTGTCATTTGGTAGGCAGCGCATTTTATGAATCGTTTTTTTACTAACTGCCTTCATTTTTAGTATCTATGTTTCATCTACTAATATGCTGACAGTTTTTTGAAAATGTCACCTTCCGGTTCTATCTGAAATTTACATTTTTTTCCTGTTTTTGGATGTTCAAATTCTAAGCGATAAGCACAAAGTCCTATTGCCTTTCCCTGTTCCTCCGGCAAAAGTTCTTTTTTATATTTCCCATCTGCCCACAATGGCATTCCATGATGGGACATTTGTACACGAATCTGATGATGTCTTCCCGTCTGCAACGTTACCTCTGCAAGACCAATCGGTTCCTTCCACTGAAGGATTTTATACGACAACACCGCCTTTTTTCCCTGCGGATTGCTCTTGTCCGTCACTTTGGAAATATTTTGTCTGCCATCTTTTACCAAAATATCTTCCATAACACCTTCTTGACTTTCCGGCACACCTGTAAATGCCGCCAGGTATATTTTTTTCATTTTTCCATTTTGCTGCTGTCTATTCAATGCCGCCGTCGCCTGGGATGTTTTCCCAAATACCAAAACACCTTCTACCGGCTGATCCAGACGCTGTACAATACCCACAAATCCGCCTTTCAAATAATTACGCAAAGCACTTTCCATATCCATCTGCCCGATTCCCTTGCTCTGCACAGCCATTCCCGCATGCTTTCTGCACACAAGTATCTGACCATCTTCATACAAAATATCTTTCTGCGTCCAGTTCATCTTTTCGTTCCTTTCCTGCATCCAACTGATTCTTTTCTCTCTGATTTCTTCCCATATTATAACTGTCCATGATTTGAAACGCAAGCCGGATTCCATTCTGTATTTCTGCACAAATATGAACAACCGCTATATCAAATATTTTTTGGATATAACGGTTGTCCTAATGTTCTTCTTTATTCAATTGTATAACCTCTACTTTTCTTTTATTTTTATTTAGGTTTTATTTAATTTTCTTAAAAGGCTTTATCGTAGCTTTTTCTCTTTCTTTTCTTCTCTTTATTTGGTTTTTAGTTTCTATTCTACCTTTTGTATATTAGATTTTTATTATCTAATATAGTTGGTTTTTCAACATATATTATACCTTATTCTTTGTATAAAGCTTTTTGCCTTTTATTTTTTAGATGCAAGCTTTTATATTCCCTTTTGTTTTTCTTTTACTTTTTAGGATTAATCATTTTTTATTTTGGGATTTCAGCTTTTTTATCTTTTATTTTCTGTATTCAGTTTATCTATATAAATTTTTGTTTTTTTCTTCTTCCCTGCTCGTAAGTTTCATTTTTCTTACTTAGAAATGTTACATCTATATATATGATAATAGGTAGTTTTCAAATTTATTTTCCGCTTATAAATTATCCCAGATAAATGATTCTACTTTCATTTTTTATATAAATATCGGTACTTATACTTGTAATATGGTTTGTTCTAATTCGAATATACGTATTATTTATTATAATACACACACCCTACTTTCTTTACATAACCAGCTTTTATATGAATATGTTTATTTATATAATTCCATTCAATAGAGATTTATCTTTTTATAAAATATTTCTTTACACATTTTATAAAATCTATTCTATTATTTTTGTGATAATGTCCTCAATGTAAGGATTAGCTCTTTATTACCTTTTACCTATCATTTTTTATATACCCTTGTATATATTCTTTTTTTCATTTCCATCATTCATAAAAGGTCTTTCTTGCTGGGAATGCTTTATCTTATCACTCTTACATTGACTGTTTTGAAATTACGTTCTCACGGGACCGTACCTCCTGTATTTTTTAGGAACTTACTTTTTTCATCCTGATTATAAAATATAATTTTTATATATTGATTGTTTTTGATTTCTTTATCATGTTTGAATAAGAATACTTCACGTTCAATCTTACCACCCAAACTTTCCGGAAATCCTTTTCAATTTTTTATATAAAAATTCATTTTCTTATCAGTTTCCATTCTTCTTATGAAGATTTCTCGTCTCTTTCATATGAAAATGGGTTGTTGATGTTTTTAAGTAGGTTTTGTTTTTTGTTGAGATTATAATACCAAATAGGTCTTGATTTGTCAACACATTTTTGCAATTAATTTTAAATTATTTTACTTTTATTATTCAATTCTTTTATTAACTGTTTATATTGTCATTATTTTTAGAATTGTATTAACAATTATAAAATACTTAAAATGTCGGAAAAATTATAACATTTTATCAAAATCAGTCTAAAAAAAGTGCGCTGATCTTATACTCTAAAATCAACGCACTCATCTTATACCACTTTATTTCTATCCACGATAGTAATTGATCAGACAACCTTTCAGAATGATTGTTCTTTCATCATCTGTCAATTCGCCTAATTTCATTTCAAATGCTGTCAGCTCGTCACCAACTACATATGCGGTAATAGTATCCCATTTTTCTTCTACTGCTTTGCGAACTTCTGGGATAAACAAATAATCTCCGTTCTTAAATGGAAGCTCTCCTGTAGGAATGAGGAATGGCAGCATACCCCAGTTGATCAGGTTGGAACGATATCTCTTAGTCGCGTATTCATTTGCGATGTTTGCCCATCCACCAAGCACTTTCTGGCAGGAAGCAGCCTGTTCACGAGCAGAACCATCACCTGGTTTTACTGCGAAAATTGTAGAACCTACACCTACATTTGTTCTGTCGATGTGTGGATATTCTTTGCAGATTGTTTTAAATACAGGTTTCAGTTCTGGGAACGCTTCAGCCGGGCATTCTCCTGCCTGGATTGCTTTCTGTGCAACCTGTACTTCTTTTGCGCGTCCTACATACGCTGGGTCTTTTCTAGATAAAGCAAATTCTGCCAGTCCCAGTGGATTGGAACGGTAAGAGGATGTTTCACCAGATGGAATCAATTCGTCTGTTGTTGTAACAGGATCATGAATTTCGGAAACAACTTTCAAAATCATGTTTTCTGCCAATGCTGGCATTTCTGGCCAGTCTTTGATGTTTGGTCCAAACTGGATTTCTACTTCTGGATCTGCCACACCTTTGCTGTCAAATACACGATTTTCATAAATAGAACTATCGAAATAATATTTTGGATTACTGTAATTTCCTGCAAATTCTGTTGCTGGTGTCAAACGTCCTTTGTTTGCTGCTGTAGCGGCAATAGAACGAGCATCCATAAGTGCAACAGAAGAAATCTGACCATTCTGAATCTTGGAACCCTCTCTGTTAGGGAAGTTTCTTGTAGAATGACGGATACTAAATGCATTGTTGGCAGGCGTATCACCAGCACCGAAACATGGACCACAGAATGCAGTTTTTACAATTGCACCTGTTCCAATCAAGGTTGCCAGTGCGCCGTTCTTAGCAAGTTCCATATAAATTGGTGTACTTGCAGGATATACGCTCAGTGTAAATGCATCGAAACCAATGCTTGCACCTTTCAGGATATCAGCCGCTGCGCAGATGTTTTCAAATCCACCGCCTGCACATCCTGCGATAATACCCTGTTCTACGTATAATTTTCCATCGCGCACTTTATCTTTCAGTGTGAAATCTATTTTTCCATCCAGACTGATCTGTGCTTTCTTTTCTACGTCATCCAGAATATCCATCAGGTTTGCGTTTAATTCGTCAATGGTATATGTATTGCTTGGGTGGAATGGCATAGCGATCATTGGACGGATTTTGTCCAGTTCTACTACCATCATACCATCGTAATATGCAACTGGTCCTGGATTCAGTTCTTTGTATTCTTCCCCACGTTTGTGGATTTCGTAGAATTCCTGAATCTGTTCATCTGTTCTCCAGATAGAAGACAGACAAGTAGTTTCTGTTGTCATAACATCCACACCGATACGGAAATCTGCGCTCAGATTAGAAACACCAGGTCCAACAAATTCCATAACTTTGTTTTTAACAAAGCCATTTTTAAATACTGCACCAATAATAGCAAGTGCTACGTCCTGTGGACCTACTCCCGGAATTGGTTTTCCAGTCATATATACACCTACTACTCCTGGCATATTAATATCATATGTTTTAGAAAGCAGCTGTTTTACAAGTTCTGGACCGCCTTCACCCATCGCCATAGTACCAAGTGCACCGTAACGTGTATGGCTGTCAGAACCCAGAATCATTTTTCCGCCGCCTGCCAGCATTTCTCTGGCAAACTGGTGAATAACTGCCTGATGAGGTGGAACATAAACTCCACCATATTTCTTTGCACAAGTCAGACCAAACATGTGGTCATCTTCGTTGATTGTTCCGCCTACCGCACACAGAGAGTTGTGACAGTTTGTAAGAACATAAGGTACCGGGAATTTTTCCAGACCTGAAGCTCTTGCAGTCTGAATAATTCCAACGAATGTAATGTCATGGGATGTCAGTTTGTCGAACTTAATCTGTAATTTTTCCATATTTCCGGAAGTATTATGCGCTTCCAGAATACCATATGCCATGGTCTGTTTTGCTGCATCTTCTGGTGCTGGCAAATTCATAGCAGCCGCTTTCGCAGGTTCTACCAACTCTGTTCCATTTACCAGATACATACCGCCTTCTAATAATTTGATCATAATAATTCTCCTCTGTCAGTTACTAATCTTGTTTTTCCATGTATTTCATGTAACTTACTACCATCATGGCAATCTTAAAGGTAAGTGCATCATCAAATACACGAATATCTAAACCTGTACTTTTCTGAAGTTTTTCCAAACGATATACCAGTGTATTTCTGTGTACATACAACTGGCGGGATGTTTCAGAAACATTCAGGTTGTTTTCAAAGAATTTATTAATGGTTGTGAGTGTTTCATCGTCAAAAGAATCTGGCAACTGTTCGCCAAACACTTCATTCATGAACATTTCACACAGTGGAAGTGGAAGTTGATAAATCAAACGTCCAATTCCCAGATTATTATATGGAATGATGATTTTATCAGCGTAGAAAATTTTTCCTACTTCCAATGCCATTTTGGCTTCTTTGTAGGAACGGGAAACATTTTTAATCTCTTTGATAATATTTCCATAGGAAACTCTTACCTGAGACATTGCTTCCGCATTCAGCATATCTACGAGCATTCTTGCTGTCTGATTCAAATCATCGTAAGTTTCGTTGTCTTTTAATTCTTTTACAATAATAATACTTTTTTCATCTATAGCAGTAATAAAGTCTTTTGGTCTGGTTGCAAACAGACTCTTTACTGTTTCCATCGCACTGCTGTCTTTTTCGTATTTTGTTTCTACCATAAATACAACTCTACGTACCTCTGTTTCAATACGCAGTTTTTTCGCACGATTATAAATATCAACCAATAACAGGTTGTCCAACAATAAGTTCTGAATAAAATTATTTTTATCTAATCTTTCTTTATATGCAATAATCAGATTCTGAATCTGGCTTACCGCAATTTTACCGATCATATATGCATCATCACTTGCACCGGATGTTACTAACACATATTCAACTGCCTGGTCATCATATACCTTAAAAAAATGATATCCTTGCATAACCTGACTGTCTGCAGGAGACTTCGCAAATTCTCTGACATACTCTACACCTGCATTCATGTTGTTCATCGTAGATGCAACAATCTGTCCGTCAACACTAAGTACACACAAATCAATTCTGGTAATACTTCTCAATTCATCAATTGTTTTCTGCAAGACTTGACTTGAAACCAAACAATCACTCCCTTTCTTTTATCGCTTTATCTCAATAAAGTACCATATTATCCTTGGAAAATCAAGGTTTTTACTAAAGTTTGTATACCACAACGCACGATTTATATCAAGAAAAAATCTCACAAGAGAGATTCTCCACCTGAGAATTCATCTTATAAAGTCTATTCTATAAAAATTTCCGCATCAAATAAGAAAGGCGCCAACCATCAATCGGTTGGCGCCAATAATCTCACATTCAAATTAGTTTGTGATTACCAGTTCTGTTTCTTTATCGAATACATGAACTTTGCTCATATCTAAACCAAATTTAACTTTATCGCCTGTTCTAGCTGTTGTCATAGGATTTACACGAGCTGTCATGTTGTTTCCTTCAACTTCGAAATACAGGAATACTTCAGCACCCAGAAGTTCGTATACGTTGATTGTAGCTTCGATTGTGCTTGCTGGATATGCATTAGCATCATCTGTAACGTTTTCTGGACGGATACCCATAACAACTGTTTTTCCGTTGTATCCACCATCGATCAGAGCTTTAGCTTTTTCAGCTGGCAGTCTCAGTGTGTATTTTCCAACAACCAGATCTACGTCTTTTCCAGTAACTTTAACTGTTGCATCCAGGAAGTTCATCTGAGGAGATCCGATGAATCCAGCTACGAACAGGTTACCTGGTTTGTTGTACAGGTTCTGTGGTGTATCTACCTGCTGTACGATACCATCTTTCATAACTACGATTCTTGTTCCCAGAGTCATAGCTTCTGTCTGGTCATGTGTTACGTAAATGATTGTAGCGCCCAGTCTTTCATGCAGTTTGGAGATTTCTGTTCTCATCTGTACACGAAGTTTAGCATCCAAGTTTGACAGAGGTTCGTCCATCAGGAATACTTTTGGATCACGTACGATAGCACGTCCCATAGCTACACGCTGTCTCTGACCACCGGACAGAGCTTTTGGTTTACGGTCTAACAGTTTTTCCAGATCAAGGATTTTAGCTGCTTCTTTAACCATTTTGTCGATCTGATCTTTTGGAACTTTTCTCAGTTTCAGACCAAATGCCATGTTATCATATACTGTCATATGTGG
>JAXJUX010000289.1:0-11175 GCA_036308845.1 Ruminococcus sp. | reverse complement strand
GTCTATAGACTATTTATGTTAATGTTGTATAATAATTTTGTAAAATATTTGTTACGTTAGCAATAAGGGGAACGGAGAAATGAGAAAAAAATTTGGTAAATTAGCAGTTTGTATGCTGGCTCTGATGCTGGGATGTGGCTGCGGAAAAAATAAAAATGTATCAGAAGAAAAGAATACAGAAGAAACTGTAAAAACAGAAGCAGACGATACACAAGAAGCAGAGACGCAGGATACGGAAGTGGAAGTTTCGGAAGAAAAAAAATCCGAAGAGTTGGAAATTGATTTGCCAAATGAGGAAGAATTGGTGGCAGATTATACTTCTATGAAGGGGCTGATTCTGGAAGAAGGAAGCCGAATTGCTTTCGTTGTAAAAAATACAGAAACAGGATATTGGAAGGCCGTAAAAAAAGGAATTGATCAGGCAATCAATGATCTGAATACAACTTTGGGTTATGAAGGCGATGCCAAGATTCAATATACCTTTGAAGGTCCAAAGGAAGAAACGGGTGTAGATCAACAGGTTAACATTCTGGATGCCGTTGTTTCCGAACATCCAGATGTTTTGTGTTTGGCTGCAATCGATATGGATTCCTGCGTTGCCCAGTTGGAATATGCGGAAGAAAATGGAATTCCTGTTGTAGTACTGGATTCAGGGATTAATCATGATGAATTGATTTATTCTGTATGTGCGACAGACAATTATGCGGCTGGTCAGTTGGCTGCTCAGAAAATGAGCGAATTGATTGGTGGCGAGGGTGAAATTGCTGTTATGTCTCATCATCAGTTAGGAGAAACAAGTAAGAATCGAGTAGATGGATTTGTAGATGAAATTACAGAAAACCATCCGGATATAACAATCGTAGATATTTCCTATGAACCAGTGAATGATGAAGAGCCTACGATTCAGGAGAAAATAACGACTGTGTTAGAAACATATCCAAATCTGAAAGGATATTTTGGAACGAATGAAGTGATGAGTGTGGGGATTTTGGACACTTTAAAAGCCCAGAAATATGAAAATCTGACAGTTGTTGGATTTGATCTTGGTGCAACGCAGGCAGAAGCAATCCGTTCTGGTCTGGAAGCTGGATCCGTTTGTCAGAATCCTTATGGTATGGGATATGCAACAACGGTAGCTGCAGTACGCGCGATTCTTGATATGGAAAATGATTCCTTTATCGATTCCGGATATCAGTGGATTGATCAGACAACGATTGATTTGGAAGAAAATGCTAAATATTTGTATGAATAAAACACAATGAAAAAGAGCCAGATTTGAACAGGTAAGGTATTCAAATCTGGCTTTTGGTATTTTATTTGATTAATTTGGAAATCTCCTTAAAATGCGGATAAAGAGAAGTTTCCATCAGCTCAAAAAGCAGGGATTCATAGGTTGTGACAATAGCACCGGCTTTTTCCATGCGCCGAATAGCACAATTCCTATCAGAAGGTTTTCTGGAAGAGATACAATCTTCTACTAAAATCACGTCATAACCATTGTGGAGCAGATCAAGGGCGGTCTGCAATACACAAATATGGGTTTCAATTCCGCAGAGTATGATTTGCTGATAGCCGGAATTTTGAATCTGTTGGCGAATTTCGGTGTCTCCCCAACAGCTAAAAGAACGTTTTTCCCAGTAAGTTTCTGTTTGGGCACTTTGGAAAATGGATGCGTCAGTCATGCCAAGGCCTTTGGTATATTGCTGGGTAATCATCATAGGAACTTCCAGGATATGCAATCCCTGGATGAGAATTTTGGTATTGTTAAGCAATTGCTCAGAAGCGGAAATAGAAGGCAATAATTTTATTTGATCGTCGATGATTAGAGTAAGACATTTTTCACGTTTGATTTGCATAGGCGAGCTCCTTTGGGGTGATTATTTATGCGGTGAAGACTTTGCAGGATGCAAAATCTTCAATATATTTCTATCATAACATATTTCAGAGAATGTGCATAGAATACTAGAGAACGAAGATTTTGAGGTGATGGTATGCAGTACAGGCAGCCAGTTCCATTTTATACAACGTATCCGTTTCTTTTTCCTGACATGCAGGAACGGGAACAGGAAAGAGATTTACAGGTGATGAGGTCTTATTATTCCCACCGTGCGCAGCGAATTCAGGAAAAAGTAGAACGGGAATGTGATCGTATGGAATACGAAGGAAGCATGATGTATGATGAATATCCGGATAAATTTATGATGGAACATTTGTGTAGAAAAATCGAAAATGAAATGATGCAGGAAACAGAATCAGAGAATCAGGAAAATAATATGATGACGCAGGAATTTCAAAAAAGCGGCGGTATGAGAGACTTGATTGGTGTGCTGTTATTTGATGAAATGTTCCGCAGGAGATGCCGTCATAGAAATTGCAGAAGAATGTGGTGGTAAGGAAATAGAAAAGAATCTCGCTTTGCTCGGAAAACCTCGAAAGCGAGATTCCTATTTATTATTTCCTTTTGTTGTTGAAGTTTGAAGAAAAAACTATTAGAATGAAAGATGATATGCATTTGTAATATAGGAGAGTATAAATGGCAGAACTTAAAGAAACATTATATGGTTATCTGGATGGAAATCTCCGTCAGATGATACTGAGCGGAGTAAAGAATAAAGATGGTGCATCAAAAATTCGTATTCGTCCGGTTCTTGTGAAAGAACAGTTGCTGTTTCAATGTACAAAAACCATTGGACCGAAAGAATTTCACAGTAACCACGGAAAAGAAGAAATTCTTGCATTGGTGCAGCAGTGGATGAATCAGGATTTTAAACAGCTTCAGTTGGACAGTGATGGGGGAACTGTCAGCGTGTTGGTCAGCAAAAAGGGGAAAATGACCATCAAAGAAAAGAAAAAAATGATGGGGACAAGCCGTGCTGCGGGAGAATTGACAGCCAGCAGAATCGAAGAATTGTCCCACAATCGAAAGAAGAAATATATTTTGGAAGAAGGACGTCCGGTTGAATTTTTGATCGATCTGGGTGTTATGACAAAGGAAGGAAAAATTGTGAATTCCCGTTATGACAAATTTCGTCAGATCAATCGATTTCTGGAATTTATTGAGGATATCCTTCCGAAACTGGCAAAAGACAGAGAAGTTACGATTCTGGATTTTGGATGCGGAAAGTCATATCTGACATTTGCCATGTATTATTATTTACATGAATTAAAACAATATGATGTACGCATTATTGGTTTGGATTTGAAAACAGACGTAATCGAAACCTGTAGTCGTTTGAGTGAAAAATATGGTTATGACAAATTGAAATTTTATCAGGGTGATATTGCCTCCTATGAAGGTGTGGCGCAGGTAGATATGGTGGTGACGCTGCATGCCTGTGATACGGCTACGGATTTTGCACTTGCAAAAGCGGTAAAATGGGGCGCATCCGTGATTTTATCCGTACCTTGCTGTCAGCATGAAGTAAACAAACAGATTCAAAATGAGGTGTTAGCTCCTGTGTTTTCTTACGGAATTTTGCAGGAAAGAATGGCGGCTCTGATGACAGATGGGCTTCGCGCCCAGATGCTTGAGATGGTAGGTTATGACACCCAGATTCTGGAATTTATAGATATGGAACACACACCCAAAAATCTTTTGATTCGTGCAGTCTATTCCGGAAAGAAAAAAGGGAGTGAACAACAGCTACGTCAGTGTCTGGATGCATTTTCCCTACACCCTGCATTGGAAACACTGCTCTTTGAAGGAGGTGTTGGGAAATGAAAAAGTGGCTGATCAGGATTAGCGTATTGCTGCTTTTATTTCTTACTTCCGTAGGAGTGACAGCGGTTTTGATCAATCAGGAAAAAACGGTAGGTGTCAGAAAAATGGAAGATCCGACTCTCCCGGTTATGTATATGGAAGTTGCTGATGTGGTTGTAAATCCAATGTATGGATATGCACAGCAGATGGAACAGCAGTACATGAGAGACAGTATTACGCCATTGGTCAATGGACGTGAAGTCTCCATGATATTGGATTTGATGAATAGCCATGTGGAATCTGTAGGATATGAAGTTTCTACGGCAGACGGAACAGAAGTTATTGAGACGGTAATATTAAGCGGATTAGAAGAAGACAAAGGAAAAATTAAAAAGGTATTTCAGTTAGAAACCCCGATTTTGATGAATCAGGAATACACCCTTCGTTTTGATGTGACGCTGGAAAATGGCAAGACTTATTATTATTACACAAGAATTTTGCAGCGTGCGGGTGTCAATGTTGAAGATTATCTGGAATTTGCACAGGAATTTTATCAAAAATGTTTCAATTCAGAAAGTACTTCTGATCTGGCAGCATATCTGGAACCGGATGCGACCGAAACGAACAGCACCTATACAAGTTTGAATATTCATTCTTCCTATGACAGAGTTACCTGGGGAAATATGAATATTGCATTGGAACAAAAGGCGATTCCAGTGATCAAGGATTTGAATGAAACGACTTGCAGTATTTCCATGGATTACGTGCTCAGTGATCAGAAAGAAGAAGGTGCACCGGATTATTACAATGTAACTGATTTCTATCGTATGCGTAATACACAATCCCGCGTGCTGTTACTGGATTTTGAACGTTCTACACAGGAAATTTATGATGGAGAAAATGTGGAACTGACCAGTAATGGAATTAATCTTGGAATTGTAGACCGTACCGTGCAGTATCAGTCAAATGTAAATGCGGATATTGCTGCATTTGTAATTGAAGGAGAATTGTGGTCTTATAATAGAAGTGCAAACAAAATGACTCGGGTATTCAGCTTCAATGGTGACGAACTGGATTGCAGAGAAAATCTGCAGGAACATGGCATTAAAGTGGTTCGTGTAGAAGAATCCGGTGATATTGACTTTGTAGTTTATGGATATATGAATAAAGATGTCCATGAAGGCGAAGTGGGAATTGCTGTTTATCATTATGGTGCAGAATTGAACCAGTTGGAAGAAGAATTATTTATTCCAATGAAAGCATCTTATGAATATATCAAAAATGATATGGAAGTGCTTTCCTATGTTTCCAAAGATGATGTATTGTATATGCTTTTGGAAGACAGTCTGTATCAGATATCCATTAAAGACAGAACATATTCTATTGTAAAAGAAGGAATTTTGCCGGATTGTTATGTGGTTTCTAAATCACAGGCAAGTATTGCATGGACCAATGAAATGTCAGAATACGGCTCCACTTCTGTAACAGTTATGAATCTGGATTCAGGGGAAAGCTATCAGGTGCAGGCTGGCGAAGGTCAGAAAATGAAAGCTCTTGGATTTATGAACGAAGATTTTGTCTATGGATTGGCGAATGATACAGATATCGTGACGGATACGGCCGGCAATACAACATTTGCAATGGAAAGTGTACGTATTGAACGATTTGGCGGCGAAGTTATCAAGGAACACAAAGAAGATGGTGTATGGGTCAGCGGTGTCTACTTGCAGGAAGGTCTGTTGGAACTTTTCCGTGTGAAATGGGAAGATGGGGCGTATGTGGAATTGAGCAGCGACCATATTATGAATAATCTGCAGACGAATACGGAAAATGTAAGTATGCGTCTGATTACAACCGAAAGAAAAGCGACACAGATTGGTCTGGACTTTGAAAAGACAATTTCTACTACGAAAGTGCTGTATGTGGAAAGTAATCTGGTGGAACAGGGAGAAACACCAACGGTAGAATTGGGACAGGTGCGCCAGGAAAATAATATTTATTATGTATACGCCAAAGGCGGTCTGGACAGTACCTGGGTAAAAGCCGGGGATGCGATTTTGCGTGCGGACAGTCAGATGGGTGTTGTATTGAATCGTCAGCAGCAGTATGTGTGGGAACGAGGCAATCGAGACGACAGCCATTTGGTAAATAAAGAAGAAGTTCCGTCGATTATTTTGAGCGGAACGATCGATGAAGATACGTTGCAGCAGTCACTGGGTGATGAATATACGGTTCTGAATATGACAGGCTGTACGCTGGACAGTGTTTTGTATCAGGTAAGCAAAGGAAATCCTGTGGTTGCAAAAGTTTCGGATACCGTAAATGTTGTAATTGTGGGATATAATAGTTTGAATACGATTCTGTATTATCCGGCAACCGGAGAACAGGGGTATTTTGGTATTCAGGACAGTACCAATATGTTTGAACGTGCAGGAAATGTATTTATTGGATATATGGACAGCATGGGAGAACCAAGTAAAACGGAATAATCGCCTTTTTGCAGTAAAATGGGCGTTTGTTATACCAGCAGTTATAAAATGAAACCTTGAACTCTATGGGGAAAGGTGTTACAATAGGAAAATATTATGAAAAAATATGAACGAGGAGGTCATCTACGATGCAGCTTACTACGATTAGAGAAATTTATAGAAACAGAGAAGCATTTATCGATAAAGAAGTAACCGTTGGCGGATGGGTACGAAGCGTACGTGATTCTAAAACATTTGGTTTTATCGTATTGCATGATGGAACATTTTTTGAAACTTTACAGGTCGTTTATCATGACAATATGGATAATTTTGCAGAAATCAGTAAACTGAACGTAGGTGCTGCTATTATCGTAAAAGGAACTTTAGTAGCTACACCACAGGCTAAACAGCCATTTGAAATTCAGGCAACAGAAGTAACTGTAGAAGGTGCTTCTGCTCCAGATTACCCATTACAGAAAAAACGTCACAGTATGGAATATTTGAGAACAGTATCCCATCTGCGTGCAAGAACAAACACATTCCAGGCAGTATTCCGTGTTCGTTCTCTGTGTGCTTACGCTATTCACAAATTCTTCCAGGAAAGAGGATTTGTATATGTTCACACACCATTGATCACAGGAAGTGACTGTGAAGGTGCTGGTGAAATGTTCCAGGTTACAACTATGGACCTGAACAATATTCCAAAAACAGAAGATGGAAAAGTTGATTTCTCTCAGGATTTCTTCAACAAACCAACAAACCTGACAGTAAGTGGACAGTTGAACGGGGAAACATATGCACAGGCATTCCGTAACATTTATACATTTGGACCAACATTCCGTGCAGAAAATTCCAACACAACACGTCACGCAGCAGAATTCTGGATGATCGAACCAGAAATCGCATTTGCTGATCTGGAAGATGATATGATTCTGGCAGAATCCATGCTGAAATATATCATCAACTATGTACTGGAAAACGCTCCTGAAGAAATGAAATTCTTCAACTCTTTCGTTGACAAAGGATTGCTGGATCGTCTGAACAACGTAGTAAGTTCCGAATTTGCTCGTGTTACTTATACAGAAGCTATCGAAATCCTGAGCAAAAACAACGACAAGTTTGATTATAAAGTGAGCTGGGGATGTGACCTGCAGACAGAACATGAACGTTACCTGACAGAACAGGTATTCAAACGTCCTGTATTTGTTACAAACTATCCAAAAGACATCAAAGCATTCTACATGAAATTGAATGAAGATGGAAAAACAGTAGCAGCAGTTGACTGTCTGGTTCCAGGAATCGGTGAAATCATCGGTGGAAGCCAGAGAGAAGATGACTACGATAAATTAGTAAAACGTATGGAAGAAATGGGTCTGAACAAAGAAGATTACGACTTCTATCTTGACCTTCGTAAATACGGAAGTACAAGACATGCTGGATTTGGTCTTGGATTTGAACGTTGCGTAATGTACCTGACAGGTATGAGCAACATCCGTGACGTAATCCCATTCCCAAGAACAGTAAATAACTGTGATCTGTAAGAAAAAATGTAAGGGGCGGTTCTGAGGAACCGTCCTTTTATATCATAGGAAACTACTCTAAGTTATGTGAAAAATCAAATGATACAAAGTTTCCTATGATATAAAAGCTCGCTTCGCTCGAAAGATACGCAGCTCGCGGAGTGGAAGTTACTGCTTTGCAGTCCGCTCGCGCGCATAGAATCTCGCATAGCGAGATTCTTTTTATAGGTAGGAGGTTGTATGTTAAGAATTGGTTGTCATTTATCATCCTCAAAGGGATTTCTGCACATGGGAAAGGAAGCGGTATCGATTGGTGCGAACACCTTTCAGTTTTTCACAAGAAATCCAAGAGGAAGTAAGGCGAAAGAAATCAGTGAAAAAGACGTGGAAGCATACCATGCATATGCGAAAGAACAGGGAATCGGGCAGATATTGGCGCATGCTCCATATACTCTGAATCCATGTTCTAAAGATGCTAATACAAGGGAGTTCGCTCATATGACGATGGAAGACGATTTGCGTAGAATGGAATATGTGCCGGGAAGCTGTTACAACTTTCATCCGGGAAGTCATGTAGGACAGGGCGCAGAAGAAGGAATCAAGTTGATTGCAGATATGCTCAATCAAATCTTAAAAAAGGAACAGACAACGACCGTTCTTTTGGAAACGATGGCAGGAAAAGGGACGGAAGTGGGGCGGAGTTTTGAAGAACTGCGTGCCATTCTTGATCTGGTAGAGCTAAAAGATCATATGGGTGTTTGCTTGGATACTTGCCATATATACGATGCAGGATATGATATTAAGATAAATCTGGATGGTGTGCTGAAAGAATTTGATGAAGTCATCGGACTTGACAAATTAAAAACGATTCATATGAATGACAGCAAAAATCCGTTTGCCAGCCATAAAGACAGACACGAGAAGATTGGCGAGGGAAGTCTTGGAATCGAGACATTTACTGCAGTGATTAAGCATCCTTTACTGCAGGGGATTCCTGTGTATCTGGAGACGCCAAATGAGCTGGATGGGTATGCGAGAGAGATTGTATTGCTGCGTGGGATATATGAGGCGCAAGAGTGATAATTAGGTGATGATAAAAAAGAGTATTCCCTAGATAAACCAAAACTTTTTAGGGAATACTCTTTTTCCTTTTTATTTGTTTTTCTGATAATCTTCAAGTAATTTATGAATACGTTTGGACTGATTCAGCAATGAGCTGATAGAACCGTCATGGTTCAGCGTATCGATCAGTTTTGCAAGATATTTGCTCATATCGCAGGAAATATAATATGGAGCATCCAGAACTTCCTGTGGCTGGTAAATCAGGTTTGTTGTCAGAACACGATCAATGAGACCTTTTTCATAGGCTTCATCAAATTTTTCAAGACCATTTGTGAAAAGACCGAAGGTTGCGCAAGCGAAAATTTTTCTAGCGCCTCTTGCTTTTAAGTGAGCAGCTACTTCCAGCATACTTTCACCAGAAGCAATCATGTCATCGATAATCAACAAATCTTTACCGCGAACATCTGCACCAAGGAATTCATGTGCTACGATAGGGTTGCGACCGTTTACAACAACGGAAGAATCACGTCTCTTGTAGAACATACCCATGTCGACACCAAGCACGTTTGCAAGGTAAATTGCACGACCAGTTGCACCTTCGTCCGGGCTGATGATCATCAGGTGGTCTTTATCAATCTGCAGATCTTTTTCATTTAAAAGCAGGTTTTTGATAATCTGGTAAGATGGCTGTACCGTATCAAATCCATGCAGTGGAATCGCATTCTGTACACGAGGGTCATGAGCATCAAACGTAATGATGTTGGAAACACCCATGTTTACAAGTTCCTGCAGTGCGAGTGCACAGTCCAGAGATTCTCTGTCTGTACGTTTGTGCTGACGGCTTTCATACAGGAATGGCATGATAACGTTGATTCGTTTGGCTTTTCCACCGATGGCAGCAATGGCACGTTTTAAGTTCTGGAAATGATCGTCTGGTGACATATGATTGATATTACCGGAAACCTTATAGGTCTGGCTATAGTTTGCTACATCAGCCAGAATAAAAATATCATCACCACGAACGGATTCTTTCAGTGTTCCTTTCCCTTCGCCGGAACCAAAACGTGGAAAATCTGCTTCAATCAGATAAGAGTCACGTTCATAACCGTCAAATGCCAGTGAATTGTTGTGCAGTTTCTGGCTGCCTTTTCTTTTTTCAACCAGATACTGGTCAACTTTTGCACCCAATTCGGCGCAGCTATAAGGGAAAATAATACCAAGACGGCCTACTGGAATCTGGGTTTCTTTTGTTTCTTGTGTAGACATGCTAAATTCCTCCTGCTAATTTTTTCTGAATACGAATGTCTTTGCCAATGAGTTTGATCATTGTATAGTTACTTGATACTCTTGAAAATACACGCTCGGTGTAATTATCCATAAAATTTGGTAACGTAAGATTCGTGGAAATAATCGTTGATTTCTTACGTAAAATTCTTTCATTAATACAAAGGAAAAACTGTGAGGAAACGAAACTGTTAGTCAATTCCGTTCCCAGATCGTCGATGATCAGTAAATCACAATCCAAAATGTAATCATTTTTGTCCTGAGATTCTTCGGAATGTGAAAATGTCTTCTGCGCAAATGCCTCAAATAAATCGAAAGCAGAATAATAAATCACGCTATGCGTAGAATCCAATAATTCTTTGGCAATACAATAAGAAAGAAATGTTTTGCCCACTCCGGTATCCCCATAAATAAACAGATTCTCAAAGGAATGATCAAAATTAGCCACAAAATCCTTTGCTTTCTTTAATGCATTAGCGGCGGTCTGTCTTGCGGATAAGCCAGTAGCCTCGTTGATGATGGAGTCTGAATAATAATCCAGTGAAAAATGCTCAAAATCCGAATGCTCCAACAGATTACGGATATTGGACTGTGTGTATAAATGTTCACTGATTGCTTTTCGAAAACAGATGCATTTTTCATTGTCCACATAGCCGGTGTCCTGGCAAATCGGACAGGTATACTGCATTTTCAAATAATCTTCCGGAAAACCGTACGCCAGCAATAACTGTCTGCGTTCTTCACCCAGAAGCTGTATTTTTTGATTCAGATCAAAATCCCCTTCTTTGGAATCTCCCAGTAAAAGACGCGCTTTTTTCAGGCTGAAAGAAGCAATCTCACGGTCGATTTCGGCGAGGCGTGGGATTTTGCGGTAAGCAAGCTGGATGCGCTCATCCTGTTCATGCTTGTTCCGAAGTTGAAGTTTTTGGTAATAACGCATCAATGCGTCGTATTGACTGTTTCTAAGAGCCAAAATAATTCTCCTTTATTGCGCTATTGATTCAAAAGCTGGTTCTCCAACTGTGCATAATCATAATCGCGCTGTTTGAAATTGTTAAATTTGTTACCTGAGTTATTGGTTTTGGTTGGCTTGTTCTGTTCCGAAGCTCGTTCTGCCTTTAATTGACGGTGCAGCGTATCC
>JAXJUX010000288.1:0-1648 GCA_036308845.1 Ruminococcus sp. | reverse complement strand
GCATCAAATCCTGCGCCGCTTGTCGTGTTTGCTCCCATCGGGCTTTTTACATCCGCTACATTTTTTCGTGATTCCATGGATGTAAGACTTCCACCCAAAGCATTTCTCGCAACTTCGGAAATCGTATTTCCCATTACGATACCGCCCATTGTTCCACCCATGATGCCGCCAATCTGTCCCATAGAGCCTGGATTAGATGCAAATTTTTCTGCAATCATCATCTGACGCTCTTCCTGCCAGGTATATCCCTGAATCAAACGACCAGAACGAAGCTTCTTCGCATGAGAAATTTCTATATAGTCTTTTTCCGGAACTTCGATTGCTTCGATATTAAAGAATTCAATTCTCACACCATATTCACTGAAAATTTCGGATAATCTTTCCTGCAGCACTTCACTGATTTCCAATAAATGAGAACTCATCATAAAATAACTCAATTTCCCATCAATCATAATTTTGGAAATTGCATCTTTTACATGAGAAGAAATAATACCTCTGAATTTTGATACCAACGTATTGGCGTCAAAACGATCTCTGAACCCGACCATTTTCAAAATAAATTTGCGAGATTCATCTACCGAAACGGAAATGCTTCCATGGAGCATTACATGCATAAAAATATCATACAATGGGTCTTCCAGTGGAATCGCACTCTGTGTTCCCCATTTCATATCCATCTGGTGTACTTTATTGATAAAGAACACTTTGCATGGAAATGGTGTTTTTCCACCGGTAGGGATTTCAATAATATTTCTCAAAAGCGGGATATTGGATGTGCTCAATGTATGTCTGCCCGGTCCAAATAAATCCGCCGCATTACCATTGATCACCAATAACGCTTCGTGTGTTTCATCAACAATCAACTGAGAAGTGGTATTAAAATCTTCCACTGGATGTTTCCAAATCAATTGATTGGGATCACCTTCAAATTTGATTATTTCTGCTATTGCCATATACTCATCTCCTTATATGTATCATAAATGTCTATCATTTTTTCTAAATCCACCGCCAGATTTGATGTTCGCAAGTTTTTCCACTTTTTCTGTACGGAAGCCTTTTCCTGCTGTCCCATTTTGCAATGCACGCTGCTTTTCTTCCGCTAATTTCTGTTCCAAGCGAATTCTTCTTTCTTCTGCTTCTTTTTCTAAACGCTGACGTTCTGCTTCCTCTTCCTGACGACATTTTTCTTCTTCAGCCTCACGTTCTTTTCTTATTTTCTCTGCTTCTCGGCGCTGGCGTTCCGCTTCCTCCACTCGATGTTTAATTTCCAACTCGTTAGTTTCCGCAACAACTTCACCGGCAGCACTTTTAGAACCATCATACAAATTTTCTTTAAAAACCGCACGTCTTCTTTTCTGCAAAGGTTTTAAACTTGGATTAATAATCGATTCATACAGATTCTTCCCACCCAAGGCAAATGGATTATCCATATCATCCTGATAATCAGAAATACGAATTCCTTCAAATTCAAAAGGTTCTGGCATTTCATAAGAATCTTCTATATCCCGGACTGTAATATTTTCTTCCATTTGTACAGGTGCAAATTGCACTGGAGTTTTTTTCGATTCTCTTTCTGCTTTTTGTTGCTCAATAACTACTGATGGTACATCGATAACTTCTGCTTCTCCAATAATTATTTCTTCTGCAT
>JAXJUX010000287.1:0-3411 GCA_036308845.1 Ruminococcus sp. | reverse complement strand
CATCGGGGAACAGCGAGTTCGAAAATCATCTTCTTAGATTGACTTTTGGCGCGAAGGCTTTCCTGAGCGTCAATCTAGTCAATCTTAGAAGATATTTGAGAAGGAGTGGTCTGTTTTTGAAAAGCAGCAGCAATTATCTGCGTCCGTCCCCCAACGAATTACAAATAAGTACTATTCAAGTTTATCTGCCCAATAAATAATCGCTTTTTTCAAAAATTCAGCACATCCTTTTACTTCTTCATCATAATATGCTGTAAATCGTTCATCCGCCACATACATCGCAGCCAATCCTTTATGCGCATCCACAGAATACTGTTTCCATGTCATCATAAGCCATTTTTTGTGTTTTTCCACGATTTTTTTTGCACTTTCATTATCCACAGAACTATTATGTTCTACACACATTTTCAACAGTTCTTTGATTTCCATTTCTAATTGCTGAAATTCTTCCCATTGTTCCTGTGACATATGAAGGATTTTTCGATTGGATTCATCTACTGCGGAATCACCATATTTTTCACGAATCTCTTTTCCATACTTTTGTTCATTTTCTGCCACTGCTTTTTCTTTAAATGCCGCAAATTTTTCTTTGTTGCTCATTGTAATTTCTCCTTTCATTGACGAAATGGTCTGTGTCAGAACTTCAATCATTTTTTCCACGTGAATTTTCCTATGCTGCAGCTCCTGCAAATGTTCTTCTAACGCCTGTAAAATATCAAAATCTTCTTCATAAATAATTTTTTTGATATTTCCCAATTCAAGACCTCGTTCCCGATAAAACAGAATTTGTTGTAACAACATTACTTCATGTTCACCATAATAACGATATCCTGAATCCGTCACAGAAGAAGGTTTTAACAAATCAATTTCATCATAATAGCGCAACGTACGAGTACTTACGCCTGCTATTTGAGACATTTCTTTTATGCTGTATTTCATATTCTCCCTCCTTCTGTATTTATGCTACTTCTTTCCGCAGCGTCAATGTCAAGAGTATTTCTTCATTTTTGATAAAATATATTATTGTCCAACTATCACTTTTGTTGTAAAAATCTTACTGCATCTTTTATGGTTTCTACTGGTATCAGACATACGTCCGTAATATTTTTCACGCTTTTCATGCATACAGAAGGTAAAATGATTGTAGTAAATCCTAACTTTTTAGCTTCCAAAACTCTCTGTTCAGCCATGCTGACAGCTCGTACCTCACCACTGAGGCCTACTTCTCCAAATACCAATACTTTATCATCAATCACAATATCCTTATAACTAGAAACAATAGCCAGAAGAATCCCCAAATCAATCGCTGGCTCGTTCATTCGTATTCCACCGGCAATATTTACATAAGCATCACTGGAAGATAAATTCATTCCCAAGCGTTTTTCAAGTACTGCCATTAACAAATTTACTCTGTTAAAATCCGTTCCCGCCGCTGTACGTCTCGGCAATCCAAAATTACTTTGACAAACTAGCGCCTGAATTTCTATCAAAATTGGTCTTGTTCCTTCCATGGAACATGCAACTACAGAACCAGAAGCACCTTCCGGCTTTCCTTCCAGCATAAATTCTGAAGGATTTTCCACTTCCACAAGACCTTCTTCTCGCATTTCAAATACACCAATCTCATTGGTTGAACCAAAACGATTTTTGACACCTCGCAAAATTCGATAAGAAGCATGTCTATCACCTTCAAAATACAATACCGTATCCACCATATGCTCCAGCACTCTAGGACCTGCCACGCTTCCGTCTTTTGTCACATGACCTACGATAAATACAGAAACGCCCAATACTTTCGCAATCTGCATCAATACGCCGGTTGCCTCACGCACCTGAGAAACACTGCCCGGTGCAGAAGACACTTCCTCATTGTACATGGTTTGAATGGAGTCAATGATCACCACATCTGGCTTTCTTTTTTCTATTACTTCTTTGATACTGTTCAAATTGGTTTCACATAATAATAATAGCTGTTCACTGAATGCACCAATTCTCTGGGCACGCAGCTTGATCTGCTTTAAGGATTCTTCTCCTGATACATACAAAACCTGCACTTTTTGAGCCAGATTTCTGCACACCTGCAATAATAAAGTGGATTTTCCGATACCTGGATCACCGCCAACTAAAGTAAGAGAACCATTTACAATGCCACCGCCCAATACGCGATCCAATTCTTTCATTCCAGTGCTGAGGCGTTCTTCTTCATCTATTGTAATTTGTGCCAAAGATACTGGTTCCGCCTTTTTTCCAGATGTTACGGCGTTCGTTTTTGCAGAAGCCGTTGATACATTTTCTTCTACAAAACTGTTCCACTGCTTACATCCTGGACATTGCCCCAGCCATTTGGGGGATTCGTAACCACATTCCTGGCAGAAAAATACTGTTTTTTTGCTTTTTGCCATTTTATCTCCCTTTCCATTCGATATAACATAAAATGGAAGCCAGATTCCTCTCTGACTTCCATCTTTCGTACAATTACATTTTAATCAGTTTTACTTTTACAGCTTTATCTCGATTTAAATCAGCGCTAAATGATAATTTTCCACCTAAATTAGTTTTAATAAATCCAACGGTTTCTTTATCGAGAATTACTCTATATTCACTGTCAGCATCCAATCCCACGGTAATCTGAGTATTATCGATTCCTTCTACTTCAAATTCCACTTCACCATCTTCAATTTTCATATCATAAACTGCGGTTCCTGGAACTGATTCGTATACGAATGCTCCGTCTTTTTCCAGTTTTGTAATTTCACAAAATGTTTTTACTTTATATGAATCCCCCTGATATTTGAAATCAGATAATTTTGTCTTTTTATCTAATTCGTAATTTCCAAAACTGATTCCGCCAGTTGCTTCGGTTCTAAGCAATTCTTTAATCGTAGCCATAATATCCTCCTAGTCCTATCTCATGTACTTTGCGTTCATGCGACACTTTTGTATAGTTATTATATAACAAATTACAATAAACTTCTAGTCAATGGCAGAAAATTTAATGAGTTTTTTAGAAATTGACACAATTACTTTATCCCCTTTTGAAATTTTACCATCCAGAATTTCTTCTGCCATTTTGTCTTCAATCTGGTTCTGGATTGCACGTTTCAATGGACGGGCACCGTATTTGTTGTCGTATCCAATTTCCGCAAGATATTCTTTTACACTATTGCGAATAGTAAGCTGAATATTCATCTGATCGGCACATCGTTTTTCCAGATTTTTCAGCAAAATACCGGCAATCTGCTTCATTTGTTCCTTACCGAGCATATGGAATACCAAAATTTCATCGATACGATTCAAAAATTCTGGTTTGAAAATTCTTCTTACTTCTTCCATCACGCCATTTTTCATGTATTCATAATCTTTTTTCGCATCTTCCGTGGATGCAAATCCAAGACGTTTTGGTGTAACGAT
>JAXJUX010000286.1:0-3234 GCA_036308845.1 Ruminococcus sp. | reverse complement strand
TGACCATGATGAAGAATGCTGCTGCGGCCATGACCACGACCATGAGCATCACCACGAACACCACCATCATGACCATGACGAAGAATGCTGCTGTGGACATGACCACGATCATGAACATCATCACGAACACCACCATCATGACCATGACGAAGAATGCTGCTGCGGACATGACCACGACCATGACCATCATCACGAACATCATAATCATGACCATGATGAAGAATGTTGCTGTGGACATGACCACGACCATGAACATCATCATCACCATCATGACCATGATCATGAATGTGACTGTGGATGCGGACATGACCATGAACACGGACATCACCACCACCATGCGGACGAAGTATTTGCAAGCTGGGGTCGCGAAACTGCTAAGAAATATACAAAAGAAGAAATTGAAGATATCCTGAAACAGTTGTCTGAAGATGAAAGTTTTGGTGTAATCCTTCGCGCAAAAGGTATGGTAGACGGCAAAGACGGAGAATGGATTTTCTTCGATATGGTTCCGGAAGAATACGAAGTTCGTACAGGAGCAGCACAGGTAACGGGTAAATTGTGTGTCATCGGTTCTAAGATGAACGAAGAAAAAATTGCTGAAATTTTTGGAGTGAAATAGTCATGTTTGATAGAGATGTACCTGTATATTTAATTACAGGATTTTTGGAAAGTGGAAAAACACAGTTTCTGGATTTCACCATTCAGCAGGATTATTTTCAGATTCCTGAAAAAACATTGCTGATCGTGTGTGAAGAAGGGGAAGAAGAATACAGCGAAAAAGGTCTGGCAAAATCCAACACAGTGATGGAGGTAATCGAAGAACCAGAAGATTTTAACCTGGATACTTTGAAAATGCTGGACAAAAAGCACAAACCAGGCCGTGTACTCATCGAATTTAACCCATTGTGGTCTGTTGACAAATTCTATGAAATGACATTGCCTCGTTACTGGGATATGGCACAGCATATTGTTGTTGTAGATGCCAGCACATTCCAGATTTATATGAACAATATGAAATCCTTATTTGTGGAAATGATTCGCGGCGCAGATATGGTTATTTTCAATCGCTGTGAGGCGGATCATCCTCTTGCTAATTTCCGCAGAAGTGTAAAAGTAGTAAATGCAGGGGCGGAAGTGCTTTTCGAAGACGAAGAAGGAGAAATCGAAGATATTTTTGGAGACGAAATGCCATATGATATGGATGCAGATGTGATTGAAATCGAAGACATTGATTTTGGTATCTGGTACATTGATATGATGGACCGTCTGGAAGAATATGTAGGAAAAACAGTCAAGTTCAAAGGACAGGTACTGAAAAGCAGAGATTTGAATGCGAATTTCTTCGTGCCTGGACGTATGGCGATGACTTGCTGTGCAGACGATACCCAGTTTATTGGCTATGTGTGCAAGAATCAGGAAAGCAAAAAACTGCGCATGGGTTCCTGGGTGGAAGTAACAGCGACAATTAAGAAGGAATATATGGAAGTATACCATGATGAAGGTCCGGTTCTGTATGCGACAAGCATTGTGCCGGCAGAAAAACCAGAGCAGGAATTGGTATTCTTTACCTAAATAAAAGGAGATTTTACGGATGTTTATAATCGTAGGCCTGGGAAATCCGGGAAAACAGTATGAAAATACCAGACATAATATTGGATTTGAAGCAATTGATGCCTTGATAGATGCTTACAACGTACCATATTCTGGAAAAGCGCACAAAGCAATGTATGGAAAAGGAATCATTGGCGGTCAGAAAGTGATTCTGGCAAAACCAATGACTTATATGAACCTCAGTGGGGAATCCGTGCGGGAATTGGTAGATTATTATAAAGTAGATCCAGAGACAGAATTGTTGGTGATTTATGATGATGTAAGTCTGGAACCAGGCAATATCCGCATCCGCAAAAAAGGAAGTGCCGGCGGACACAATGGAATCAAGAGTATCATTGCACATTTGGGAACACAGAATTTCCAGCGTATCAAGATTGGAGTTGGGGAAAAACCGAAAAATTGGGACTTGGCAGATTATGTGCTTGGAAAATTCTCCGATGAAGATAAAAAAATGCTGGAAGAATCTCTGAAAAATACGATTAAAGCAACAGAATTGATCGTGATGGATGAGATTGATGAGGCAATGAATCTTTATAACAGGAAACAGACAGGAAAGGAATAGGTCAAACATGGATGCATTTTTACAACCATTGTATGAACTGGCCGATTTTGAGGAAATAAAAAAACAAATACAAAAGAAGGGAATCGTTTCGATTTCCGGTTGTCTGGACTCCCAGAAAGCTCATTTTGCAAATGGGCTTGCAAGGGAGTTTCCTTTTCGTTTGATGGTTGTGGAAAATGATCTGAAAGCAAAGGAGCTTTACGAGGATTACCGGATGTATGACCCGGAAGTGCTTTTGTACCCGGCCAGAGATTTGATTTTTTATCAGGCGGATATTCATGGAAATCTGATTACCCGTCAGCGTATTCAGGTTTTAAAAGCGTTGCTTGAAAAAGAAGAAGTTACTGTCATTACATCCATTGACAGCTGTCTGGATTATCTGATTCCATTGGAAACATGGAGTCAGGCAGTGATGCATTTTAAAAGCGACAGCGAGATGGATTTGGATCATATCAAAGACCGTCTGGTGGAAATGGGATATGAACGTGCGGCGCAGGTAGAGGTTGCCGGACAATTTTCCATCCGAGGCGGTATCTTGGATATTTTTCCGCTTACGGAAGAAAATCCATGGCGTGTAGAATTGTGGGGAGATGAAATCGATTCTATTCGAAGTTTTGATGTGGACAGTCAGCGTTCTATTGAAAATCTGGATGAAATTGTAATCTATCCGGCAACGGAAATGATTCTGGATAAGGAAACCATAGAACGGGGCTTGAAAGCCATTGAAAAAGAAGCGAAAACCGTATGGAAAAAACTTCGCGATGAGTTTAAGACAGAAGAAGCTGCCCGTATTCGCAAAGTGGCAGATGAAATCAAAGATCAAATACAGGAATTTGAACATTTTAGCGGTGCCGAGAATTTTATCCGCTATTTTTATAAAAATCCAGTGTCTCTGCTGGATTATTTTCCAGAAGAAACGTTGGTGATTCTGGATGAACCGAATCGTTTGGTGGAACATGCGAAGGCTAC
The DNA here is from genome assembly GCA_036308845.1 of Ruminococcus sp. GTDB lineage: Bacteria > Bacillota > Clostridia > Lachnospirales > Lachnospiraceae > Oliverpabstia. Next base: position 92 of record JAXJUX010000286.1, on the reverse strand, counting down.
GGAAATGGAATTTCGCGAGAGCATGATTCATCGTTTGGAAAAAGGCTATATGTTGCCGGGACAGACAGAATTAATTTGCCATTATCAGGAGG
>JAXJUX010000285.1:0-1867 GCA_036308845.1 Ruminococcus sp. | reverse complement strand
GTTCAATACCTTCGTATCGAATCTTATCTTTAAATCTTCTAAAAGCACCTCGCCCTTGAATTGCACGATATAACTCGAATTGCATTTTCTGGTTATCCAATTTTTCGATAAATTCTTCCATCATACGATATCCACGGATTTCACGCTGTTCTGGTAGTCGAATAAATCTATCCCATTCTGTATCAATTAGTTCACTGATTTCCATATCATCTTCATCCCAATCCCATGAATCTTCAGAAAGATATATACTTTCCTGTTTGTCAAAATCATAATAATATGTCCCAGAATCGGAAGCCAGCTCAATCGCTTCCATCAATGCCGACAATTTAATCATTCGATATGTACGATTATTCTTCTTTAAATATCGGAGATGCAGTACACAATCCGAAACTACTTTTGCCTCTTTCAATATGTAATCTTCAATACCGCTCTGTCCAAACAGTGGTTTATCGTCTGCATCCGCGATAACAGGAGTCTGGACCAAACTTAGCTCATCAATCAGTCCTGCTCGTTCAAAAGCGCCATTGATTTCACTGCCACCTTCCAAAAGCAAATCATTTATGCAGAAATATCTCCTCAATTTTTCCAATGCCATTTCCAAATCCATTTCGGATTTTCCGGCAAATATATAGGAAACGCCGATACTCTGTAAATATGCCAGATATGCATCATTTACATCTTCACAGATTACTTCTACGATATGTGCTCCACCATAGCCCGGATTTTCGTCTTCAATCTTTGATGTTTTCCAGCCAAGTCTTCCTTTTCTATCAAAGGCAATCGCATATCTGGTGGCCTTCCAGTCAGCAATAAAATCTCTTCGATTCATTTTTACATCGACAAATTTACTTAAATCCGGATACCAACCGCCAGTAAAACTTTCTTCCATCGTCACACGACCGCAAGCAAAAGCTTCTGCTGGTATCTCACGATTCAAACGATAATATTCCTCAACCGCAGGTGCACATTCTTCTCTACCAAGAAACTCTCCTGTCACTTTTCCATCTATTGAAATTGTCATATGACAAATAACATATGGTCTCATACCCCTCTATTCCTCCGACAAATTTATTTCTTTTTCTCTACACATTTGTAATGAAACAAAACCTAAGTTTCCTTTAAATTATACCAAATTGTATCCAGTCTCTCAATGATAACAAAATAGTTGTACTACCGAAAAAGGATTGACAGTCACCATTACCGTCAATCCTTTTTACTATTACCTATCCATTTTTTCTCTTACAATTTCCAATGTCAAAGCACTATCGTTTCTATTTATTTTTCCACTCCCGAAGGAACCGTACTCAAATCATAATCTTTATTATCAACCAAATCAATATATGGATAACGAGTTACAGTAGCACGAACATTTTTAATTTTTCCGCCAAAGTCTCCCCACTGTACAAATACTTCAGCACCTTCTTGAATCTTATCGATATCAAGGATTGTTTCGCTGATTGTGGTATGATACCAGGAGCTGTATACTGGTACGGAAGAAATACCGATAACATTTCCATCTGCATCGCATACATAGTTCTGATGATCTCCTGCAAATTCGTTTACGCCGGATGGCATTTCCATATATTTATATGGGTCATCTGTAAACTGGGAAGCATAAATATCAACAATATCTTCTTTATTCCATTCCAATGTAACAATCTTACGTTTTGGATTTTTCATTTCTGCCTGCAGAGCTTCTTTTCCAACAAATTCGTGATCGAAATGCGCCATCCACGCCCAATCGACTTCTACCGCTGAACGACATCTTGCTCTATTATCTGCCGGGTCAACAGAACCATTATTTCTTGGTTCATATGTAAACATATTCATACACATTTCTGCATACCATGGCTCATAGTTGTAAGAT
>JAXJUX010000284.1:0-5374 GCA_036308845.1 Ruminococcus sp. | reverse complement strand
CAAGCATACTCCCCTATCAAAATCCCTTTCGCATCAACTCCATGCCCAATCTGCTGTGTCTTCGCAATCGGCACTTCCGTTCCTGTATATCTTTTTACTAATTCTACGATATCCGACTGGCATTGTTCTTTTTCCATTTGGGTAAATGTTCCTAATAAAATGCCATTGATTTTCTCAAATACACCCATTTGCTGTAATTGGTTCAGGAACGTAACCATCTGTGGCACTTTTCCACTGTACGCTTCCAATAATAGAATTTTCCCCGTCATATCCGGCCAGTATTGTGTGCCTGCTAATTTTAGCAGACAACGGATATTTCCTCCCACTACAATTCCTTCCATATGCTGCCCCTGCACCATATGATACGATATTTTATACAAATCATTTTGTTCACGCAGCATTGTATTGGTAAAATTACGAATTTGTGTTTCCTGGTCACTGTACAAAAGATTGCGTATCTGATACAACACCGATGGATTTCCTGTTTTGGCATAAATTGCATTAATCACTGTCGTCAGATCACTGTATCCCCAAAACATTTTGTCCGATGCACCAATGATTTCATAATCCAGATATGGTAGGATTTCGTTTGCCAAATCTCCGCCGGATATATCAAAAATTGCTTTTATTTCTTTATCCCGGTAAAAATCCATCAATGCCTGCGCACGTTCTTTTCCTGTACCACTGAAAACCGATTCTTTTTGATAAATATGTGCACTGAGCACTGGTTCCAAACCGATTTTCCGCAAAACAATCAGCAGATGTTCGATTCGCTCCTGGTTTTCCTGTGGCTGCCCATTGGAACAACACACGATTCCTACTTTATCTCCTGTCTTCATACAATTCTCCTTTCTATATGGTGTAAAAAATGCGAAACAAGCATCTGCCTATTCCGCATTTTCTATTTTTCATATTTTCACTGTCCAAATGCTTTCATATTAGACTTGTACGTATCCGAATGAAGGTGAATCCATAATTCCTGAACAGCCGCAATAAATACAATCCCACAGATGATTAGACAATACACGATTCCGCCTTTTTTCTTGATAAAATAAGGTATGAAAAATGTCATTGCACTGCTCAATTTGTTTAAATTCGTGTGCAAAGATGCCATTCTATGATATTTGTAAGCAGCGACTCCATACCCTGCCAGTCGTATGATGATGACGATGCCTAAAATCCACCACGTGATTTTAGGTAAAGTGACCCACATAACTGGGAATATTTTCACCAGCATCACTCCATAGTATAACAAATCTGCGATACTGTCTAATTTGGCGCCAAGCTCACTGCTCACATGCAAAAGTCTTGCTGTTGCTCCGTCCAAAATATCACTCACGCCGCATAAGGTATAAACAACAAAAAATGTGGGCGAGAATGGCTCCATAAACAGCAAACATATGGTCCCTATGATACGACATATCGTAATACTGTTTGGAATATGTTTGATAATTGATTTCTTTTGTTTCATATAATACGATTCTATTTTACTCCTAATTCCATTTGTTAAAACTTAATGATTTTTGGTATATCTGTAAATGAACAAATCATCGCTGTCGCATTTTTCAGATAATACACTTCTGTATTTCCATCTCCTGGCTGATATCTGGAAAGCAAAGAAGGATTCGCATTTAACAAATGTTTCTGTGCCATAATATTGTCGTCCAATACAGCTTCTGCGGTGATACGAATCCATTTGTCCTGCACCATTCCACTCAACTCTACTTTTGGATTTTTCTTAAGCTGTGCCGATACATTTTTCACTCTGCCAGTCTGAATATATAATTTATCATCATATATATCCAATGCACCAAAAGGACGCACACGAGGCTGATCACCATCCATCGTTGCCAAATAATACACTCCACATTCTTTTAGAAATTCATATACTTCTTTCATAGTCTGCTCTCCTTTTCTGTAATTTCTATGAATTTATGATATATTGTTAATTATATAACAATTCATTCTCGAATGAAACCTATATTCTATACTACACTTTTTCTCCAAATTTTGCAATTCTTTACACACGAACTCATAAAAAGTTTATAATTTTCATATTCGATTCAATATATGTTTTTTCATTGACAGCATTTCCATTAATCTCCTATAATACTTGTTGGTGTGACATTAGCAAAACTATAGGAGGTATTTTATGACAACACAAACAACGAAAAAACAAACAACCGGTATGCTCCCAGTCATTTTTTCTCTGGCATGGCCTACGATGCTGGAACAACTGATGCAGACAGCCGTTCAATACATCGACACTGCTATGGTAGGTTCCCTGGGCACACAGGCTACTGCTGCTGTTGGGGCTACTTCTACCGTAAACTGGCTTTTGAGCAGTTCTCTTTCCGCTTTGGGGGTTGGATTTCTCTCCTTCATCGCAAGAGCCTATGGGGCAAATGATAAAAAAATGGCTGCCCGTGTAACTTCTCAGGCAGTATTGGCAACTTTAGTTTCAGGAATTTTATTCACGATATTAGCACTGTCTCTCAGTGGTTTTATCCCAAAATGGATGCAGGTAGATCCTTCTATCCAATCTCTGGCGTCTACCTATTTCTTTATTTTATACACTCCAATGCTGTTTCGCGCAGCTACCATTATATTTGGAACTGCCTTGCGTGCAACCGGTGATACAAAAACACCAATGCGTGTGGGAATCGGTGTCAATATCATTAATATTATATTGAACTTTTTATTTATTTACCCTACCCGTCCATGCACACTTGGCACTATTACTTTTACGATTCCAGGTCTTGGACTCGGTGTAATCGGTGCCGCAATCGCCAGTGCTATCGCATTTGCATTCGGCGGCATCTATATGACTGTTGCCCTTTGGCGCCATCCTGTCATTACACCGAAAGGGCAGCGCCTCACTCCTGATCTGAAGATTCTCAAACCTTGCCTGCAAGTCGCTTTACCGAATATGCTGCAGCGTTTTGGAACTTCTTTGGGGTATGTGGCATTTGCATCCATGATTAATTCGTTAGGAGAAATTGCTACAGCTGCGCATACAATTGCCAATACCGTTGAATCCGCGTTCTACATTCCTGCATATGGTATGCAGACCGCCGCTGCAACCCTTGCCGGTAATGCACTTGGCGCAAATGACAATCATAAAATGAAGGAATTTTCCCGAGTCATTATCAAACTGGAATTTTTCCTGATGCTGTTTTCCGGTTCGCTGTTGTTTCTGACAGCCCCATATATGATGACAATTTTTACAAAAGATCCGGAAGTTATCACTTTAGGGACCACCGTTCTTCGTATGGTTGCTGTATCGGAACCGATTTACGGTATTTCCATTATTATTGAAGGAATGATGCTTGGTGTTGGTGAAACCATCACTCCATTCAAATTTAATATTTTCGGCATGTGGGGTATTCGTATTGTCGGAACCTTTATCTGTACCCAGATTTTCCACATGGGGCTTATTTCCGCCTGGGCTTGTATGATTGCTCACAATCTGATGCTGTTTGTAATGTTTTCCATCCATTACAAGAAAGGGCGCTGGAATCCGATGGAACGGCTTATGTAATCAAGAATCTTCCCTACGGGATTTTTTATCGGAGTTTATGTTAATTCTCTACTATATAAAACGAGCCTATGCAATGATTTTGTAAATTGCATAAGCTCGCTTTTTTAATATTCTTTCGTAATGCTTTTTATATCATACATTTCCATAAATGCTTTCAATTCTTTTTCGTCTCGAATCAACATCACATCATCAAACTTTCCTGTATGGATGTTTTTAAATCCGGCAACCTGTTCTCCCGTACAAATACTGCATTTTAACACGGGAATCAGATTTTCTTTGTCATATGTCTTTTTCTCAGTTTTTCCTTTTTTCCAAAACATCGTTTTTCCCCCTTTTCCATCATCTGCGTTTCGTAAAAAATCCAACAATCACGTGAAATACTTCCCTACACAATGCAAACACCAGATACATCACAAGAAATCCAACCAGACCAAACATGATATCTGCAAATTCCATCATTCCGGTATTGGTTACTTTCTGCCCGATTTCAATGGCAAATGTCAGTACGATAATCAAGGTAAAAACATAAATCCATGTAATTGTCATAATATGATCATTTTTCGCCAGCCATTTGAAAATGGGATAAATCACAAAAATCATCATCATGCCAATCACGCCAATCACCAGAAAATGCAGTTCTTTATCTGTAAAATTATATTCGTACGCATCATTCAATCCCATAATTTTACTATGTAATGTGGCAATCAACCCAATAATTCCATATAAAAATTCTTTCATTTCTCTCCGTTCCTCTCTGTACTTTCTAATCTCTTAGTTTCATAATATACCAAACCCAAAGAAAATCAAGTTACATTTTCCTTACCAGTCGAACTCTTTCTATCTGTTCGCCGGAAATATATATTCTTCTACATGTTCCAACGATTCAAATACATACCCCTGTGCACTGATTTTTTCCAATATTTGAGGAAGCGCATCTACCGTTTTGCTGGCAACGGATGAATCATGCAAAAGAACAATTGGTTCTTCATAACGAAAGACATCTTTAAAAACATGCTCCTGTATGGAAGCGACTTCCGGGGAACCTACAGAATCTTCTCCGCTGACATTCCAATCAAAACAATAAAATCCTCTCTCATGCATAATTTGAATATATTCTTTTCCATTTCCATTCAGATATGTACATGCACTGCCACCCGGAAAACGAAACAATGCAGTTTCAATTCCATACTGCTCTTTTATTTTTTTATAAAGACATTCATAATCTGACAGAAAACTGTTTTTACTGGCGTACAGTTTTTCATACACATGCACATTGGCATGCAGTCCAATCGCGTGCCCCTCCTGCACAATCCGATCCATTACTTCTGTATAATCTTCCTCCAAATTTTGTCCAACCACAAAAAATGTTGCCTTCGCATGGTATCGGGAAAGAATGTCCAGTATTTTTTCTGTGTTTTCACTGGGACCATCGTCGAATGTCAAATAGCAGGTCTTTTGCGTAGTTGTAAACTCCTGAATATCTCTGCTTGGTGCTGATAATTCGCTATAAAGCGATGTGCTGAATACTTCCTGTATAATCGGACTGCTTTTTTTATAAAAAATCTGGATGTACAAAAGAAATAAAAACGTGATTTCTGCTGAACAAATGATTTTACTCCAATTCCATTTCACGGTTAGCTCCCACAAAAATTTTTCTATATTCTATGAAGCCTTACATAAAAATATGCTTATTTGTAATTCGGGGTGTAAGGAAGGATTCCTATACCATTCCAAAGGCAGGTCGTTCGTCTTCAACTAAGTGCTAACTGCGACTAATTAACGCTCAGGAGAGCCTTCGCGTTAAAGTCTTAGTAAGCACTGGATTTTCAGACT
>JAXJUX010000283.1:0-4431 GCA_036308845.1 Ruminococcus sp. | reverse complement strand
TGATAGCAGACTTACATATTTGTATACTGGAGACGAGTGGGTATGTGGTGGATTGAAATTTCAGATGTTAAGTGCGTATGATTCTGAAATTACCGATACACTTACAACGGATTTATGTAATGATGGTTCTATGATATTTAAAGTTACAAATCAGGAAGAAAGTATGCTTTTTTGTTCTGATGTAGGAGTTAGAATGAGTAATGAAGTGCTGAATAATTATAAGGATTTATTGCCATCGGATTATATTCAAATGGGACATCATGGAAATGGTGGTTTATCAGAGGAGTTTTATATGGCAGTATCCCCTAAGGTAGCTTTTTTTGATGCACCTGAATGGCTTATGAATCCATCAGAAAATACAAATGGGTGGACAACTCCCAAAAATAGAGAACTGATGGAACGTTTAGGAAGTCAGATATATTATTATGCAACTGCGCCAAATAGCATAGAATTAAAATAATAATTAAGATAATTTTACGAATTAAAGTGGTAATTTATTAAAAAGTCTGTTATAATGATGGTTAAAAAGTATGTGAGGTTTTTTATGAATATATTTCAATCAACAACCATCCTGATTCCAGAAATGGAATCTTTTGAGCATTGGTCCGTGATTGCCTGTGATCAATTCACATCCCAGCCAGAGTATTGGAAGCAGGTGCGTAAAAATGTAGGTGATGCATATTCTTCCCTTCACCTGGTTTTCCCAGAAGCAGAACTTGGCAGTGAAGATAAAAATGCAGAAAAGATTAAAAGCATTAATGCGACCATGCACCAATATCTCCAGCAAAAAATCTGGAAAGAATATGAAAATGCCTATATTTATGTAGAACGTACCTTGCAAAATGGTCAAATAAGAAAAGGACTGGTCGGAGTGATCAATCTGGAGCAGTATAGTTACGAGAAGGATGCACAGACTCCGATTCGGGCAACGGAAAAGACGATTGTGGAGAGGATTCCTCCGAGAAAGAAGATTCGTCAGGATGCGCCGGTAGAACTTCCGCATATTTTGTTGTTGTGTGATGACGATGAGAAGATGCTGATAGAACCGTTAGTAAAGCAAAAAAATGATTTACCGTTGCTTTATGATTTTGATTTGATGGAAGGCGGCGGTCATGTAGCCGGTTGGCTGCTTCAGGGGGAAGCGGCGAAAAAGATAGATGCGCAGTTGGAAGCATATGCTGTGAAATGTACGGAAAAATATAAAGATTTGGGGAAAGAACCGGTGATGTTTGCGGTAGGAGACGGTAATCATTCTCTTGCTACGGCAAAAGCCTGTTATGAAGAATGGAAAGCGAATCACACACAGGATGAATGGGAAAATCATCCGTCACGTTATGCGATGGTGGAGTTGGAAAATCTGTATGATGATGTGCAGCAGTTCGAACCGATTCATCGTCTGATTACCAATATTAATGTAGGGCATATGTTCCAGAAGATGGAAGAGGAAGGAATATGCGCGAAAGATGGATATCCGCTTCCATGGTTTTCTGATCAGAATCAGGGTATTCTTTATTTAAACAAAGAAAAAGGGCATCTGCCAGTCGCAATTTTAGAGGCTTTTTTGAAGGAATATTTGAAAGCATACCCAGGGGATATTGATTATATTCATGGAGATGAGGCGTTAGAGGAATTGGCAAAGAAGCCGGATACGATTGGTTTTTTGATGCCTTCGATTGAGAAAGAACAGTTGTTTTCCGGTATCATCAAAGGCGGTGTATTTCCTAGAAAGACATTTTCCATCGGACACGCGCAGGATAAGCGGTATTATCTGGAAGCAAGGAAAATCAAATGATACGAACGTTCAATCCTTGCTCGTGATGGAGAAAAATGTTATGATTTGAATGGTTATTTGTGATTGTTAAATCGTGTATTAAAGAGGATGATAAAATGGATAAATTAAGATACGAATTGGAAACGGTGATTCGAACCGCCGGCGTGGTTCTTCGCAGTGCACATGCAAACGAGCAGGACATTTCCAATAAAGCGGGAATTGCCAATTTTGTTACTAAATACGATGTGATGATTCAGGAAATGCTGGAAGCTGGATTTCGTGAGGTTTTGCCGGAAGCAGAATTTCTTGGTGAAGAAGGGGAAAAAAGTCAGAATTCATGGGAAGGGTATACATTTATCATAGACCCGATTGACGGAACGACCAATTTCATTTTTGATTATCACCACAGTTGTATTTCTGTAGGTCTTGCGTGGAAAAAGGAAATGGTTATGGCGTTTATTTACAATCCATACCGGGAAGAGATGTACTTTGCGGAAAAAGGAAAAGGCGCGTGGCTGAATGATAGACCACTGAAAAACATTTCACAGGCACTCTCCGAAGGGATTGCAACATTTGGCTGTGCCCGTTATAATAGTGAAAGTACAGAAAGAATCTTTGCAGTTGCAAAAGAGTTGTATCTGAGAAGCCTTTGCGTGAGAGAATGTGGCTCCGCAGCGCTTGATCTGGCAGCAATTGCAGCAGGAAGAAACTGTATTTATGTGGAAATGCGTCTGCAGCCTTGGGATTATGCGGCAGCCTCTCTGGTGATCGAAGAAGCGGGCGGCAAGATTACCCAGTGTGACGGAACACCGATTACGATTGATGAGCCATGTTCAATACTGGCGGGAACTTCCAAATCATGGGAAGAAGGAAAAGAGATATTGGATAAGATTCCGTAAAGATAAAATATTTATAGAAATTTCATAGAATCGAAAATTTATGCTTGCATTTGAAAATAAGCTATAGTATAATGCTCTAGGTGTTAAATATGAGATGGTCCTCTGTTACGAAGTGTATTAAGAACATCCAGAGATAAAGGAGATATAAAAATGAACGAAATTATTAAGAACATCGAAGCTGCTCAGCTGAAAGCAGAAGTTCCAGCATTCAACGTTGGTGATACTGTAAGAGTATACGGAAAAATCAAAGAAGGAAATCGTGAAAGAATTCAGGTTTTCGAAGGTGTTGTTCTGAAAAGACAGGGCGGAAGCTGCCGTGAAACTTTCACAGTAAGAAAGAATTCTAATGGTATTGGTGTTGAAAAAACATGGCCATTACATTCTCCAAACGTAGAAAAAGTAGAAGTAATCAGACGTGGTAAAGTAAGACGTGCGAAACTGAACTACTTAAGAGATCGTGTTGGTAAAGCTGCTAAAGTTAAAGAACTTGTAAAATAATGAAGTGAGAAACGGGGGCAAATACTTAGGTAGTTGCCCCTTTTTTTCTATATCAGTCAACTGGCAGTTGAGAAAATTATCAAATGATTGAAAAACGATAACTAAAATTACAAATGAGAAACTCTACGACGTATCAATGAGGAAAAAATGATGGGATTTTTTAAAGTAAGGTATGTAAGGGATTATATGGCAGCCTCCAAACTTAAAACTGTCCTGATATGGATTTTGGAAATTGTTATTGTTGTTGCATTTGGAGTTTTGCTGACGATTGGATTTGGCAAAACGACAACGATTCAGGAGGGTTCTATGGACCCTACACTGGCAGCAGGCGATACGTTATTGATCGACCGAACAACATATATATTCAGTGCGCCGCAGAGGGGAGACATTATTGCATTTAAGCTCAGTGATGACAAAAAAGCAAGTACACATATTAAGCGTGTCATTGGGCTTCCAGGAGAAACCATCCAGATTAAGGATGGACAGATTCTGATAGACGGGGAGACCTATCAGGAACAGAAAAATTTTCCTTCTATACAAAATGCAGGATTGGCAGAAGAAGAGATTACACTTGGAAAAGGTGAATATTTTGTTTTGGGTGATAACCGAAACAATAGCGAAGACAGCCGTTTTGTAGATGTGGGAAACGTTAAAAAGAATAATATAATTGGAAAATTATGGTTTGTAATATCGCCGAAGGATGCATTTGGCTTCTTGAAAAAATAGAAATTTTCAAACAAACTCTTTGGCAGAAAATGCAGATATAAAATGAGGTGAACAGATGATATTGCAGTGGTATCCAGGTCATATGACCAAAGCGAAACGTCAGATGCAGGAAGATATCAAATTGATTGATTTGATTATTGAATTGGTAGATGCCCGTATTCCGTTAAGCAGCCGTAACCCGGATATTGATGAATTGGGAAAAAACAAATCAAGATTGATCTTATTGAACAAATCCGATTTGGCGGACGAACGATACAATGAGCAGTGGGCAGAATATTTCCAGAAAAAAGGGTATTTTGTATTGAAAGTGAATGCCAGATCAGGAGCAGGATTGAAAGCGATTCAGGGTGTCATTCAGGAGGCTTGTAAAGAGAAGATTGAAAGAGACAGAAGACGTGGAATCAAAAACCGCCCAATTCGCGCGATGGTTGTTGGTATTCCGAATGTTGGAAAATCTACATTTATCAACTCATATGCAGGGAAAGCCTGCACCAAGACCGGTAATAAACCAGGGGTAACAAAAGGAAAACAGTGGAT
>JAXJUX010000282.1:0-3252 GCA_036308845.1 Ruminococcus sp. | reverse complement strand
GAATAATGTTGATCCGGCAATAGAGGAACTGATAAGAGATTCAGAAAAGGTCAGAATCATAACAACAATTTTAGAAAATGAAGAATACCCTGACTCAAGAATATTGAAAATGATTTGTGGTATTAATGTTCCTGAACCCAAAATTACAGGTTTAGAAACGATAACAAAAGAATTTACAGGAGATGCTGAAAATGAAAAATAGAATTATTGAATTATTAAAAAAAACTAACAGAAAAGGTATGGAAAATCTTATTGAATACATGGAGGTTTACGGATTCTTTGAGGCACCATGCAGCGGTCAGTATCATCTTGCAAGGGTTGGAGGATTAGCTGAACATAGCTTGAATGTATATGAGGCAGCAAAAAAAATGTTCTTTGCACAGGATATTCCGGAAGATTCACTGATTATTTGTGCGCTTCTTCATGATCTTGGCAAAATGGGACAATTTGGAAAAGCAAATTATATCCCTAACATGTTAAAAGGCAGAGCTACAAAAGCAAATCCAAATCCTGAACCGGTACAGTCTGAAGCGAAACCGTATATTACAAATCCTGATTTATTGTATGTAGATCATGAAGTAAGAAGCGTTGTAATTGCTTCAATGTTTATAGAATTAACAGAAGAAGAGCAGCAGGCTATTTTGTGGCATAACGGTCTTTACGGAGCATTCAAATATGAAATCCCTGGAAAAGAAACACCACTTTTCTTATTGGTTCATTGGGCTGATATGTATGCTGCAAGAGTAATGGAAAAAGGTGATTCGGATGAAGTTTAGAGATTTAACAGAAAAAGAAATAGATGTTCGAGTTTCTACTTGCAGCGAAAAAGGGGTTTCTCTGTTGCTGTATAAAGACGCTAGATGCGACATGAATATCCTTGATGAGACAGTTAAGCCTGAGAACTGGCAGAGAAGCCATGAGCTTATCAATGGGAATCTGTTTTGCAATGTGGCAATTAATGTTAATTACGATAAAGAAAAAGAACCTGTGTGGGTATCAAAACAAGATGTTGGAGTGGAGAGTTACACAGAGAAAGAAAAAGGCCAGGCATCAGATTCTTTCAAAAGAGCGTGTTTTAACTGGGGTATTGGAAGAGAATTATATACAGCTCCGTTTATTTGGGTGAACGCTGCAGATGTCAACATTGTAGAAAACAAAGGAAAAAAGACTACATATGACAAGTTTTATGTAGAACAGATCATAATCAAAGACAAACAAATCGTTGCTCTTTCTATAAAAAATAAAAATACAAAAAAACGGGTATTTGTATATGACATAAGGGAGAAATAATTTTGTATGAACATGTTTTTTTGCAGGGTATTAAAGAAGATTCCAGCGGTACAACAATAATTATCAAAATACCGGATAAGCAGTTAACAGAGATGATCATGCAAAAGCACATGAAAACTGCGGAGCTGCGTTTGGATGATGGTAGAACGATAACAGCAGAACAGAGAAAAAAAGCGTATGCAACCATACGTGATATAGCTGATTTTACTGGGTACTTTCCAGAGGAGCAGAAAGAACATCTAAAGTATATACACATGGAAAGAACCGGATGCGAACACTTTTCATTGTCTGACTGTACTGTTGATACCGCCCGAGAATTTATCAATACAATATTGGAATTTGCCCTGGAAAACGGTGTTCCATTGTCTGAGAAGGCAATAAACAGAACTGATGACATAGGACGTTATTTGTATTACTGCATAAAACATAAAAGATGCTGCATATGCGGTCAGAAAGGTGAAATACACCATGTTGATACAATAGGAATGGGCTTTGACAGAAACCATTACGATGACAGCAAAAACAGAAAAATATGTTTGTGCAGACTGCACCACACCATAGCGCATCAAAGAGGAATGGATGCATTTGAAAAGATGTACAAAGTCTATGGGATAGTGGTTGATGATTAAGGTACCTCCGAAATTAATATATCACAAATGCCATTGTTTTATCCTCCGGGACACGCATCCCGGAGGGGAAAGGAGGCAAATGAACAGTAAAAGTAAAGGAGCCAGAGGAGAAAGGGAAATTGCATCAATCTTACGAGGATATGGGTACAAATGCCGTAGAGGACAGCAGTACAGCGGTGCAAATGGTGATGCTGATGTTGTCGGTCTTCCAGGAATACATATCGAAGTTAAACGGCGCGAAAAGCTTAACATATATGATGCAATAGATCAGGCAAAGCGAGATGCAAAGCCGAGTGAACTTCCGACTGTAATGCACAGGAAGAATGACGCGGAATGGTTGGTAACAATGCCTTTGGATTCTTGGATTGAAATATATAGAGAATATGAGGCAGGTGGTGCGAATGCGAGATAGTATGGTTTTTTATCGCAGTTTCTTTGATGCTATCCGAGAGCTGTCGGCAGAAGAATTTAAAAAGTGTGCATGTGCAATATTGGAATATGGACTTGATGGGAAAATACCTGAAACATGCGGCATTGAGAAAAGTATATACATCATGGCAAAACCGCAAATTGATAAAAATGTACAAAGATATGCTAACGGGTGCAAAGGTGGGAAACCAACAGGTAACCAAACTAAACCAACTTGTAACCAAACCGTAACCAAAGCAGAACCAACTAGTAACCAAACTAAACCAAAGTGCAAAAAAGCCGAACCTAATGATAATGATAATGTAAATGATAATGATAATGTAAATGATAAATATATAAAACCATTAGCGCAGTGCGATTCTGACGAATCACCATGCGCCGGTAAATTTCTCTTGAACGATGGCAGCGAATATAAAATCACGGAGAACGATGTGGAAACATTCCAGCAACTCTATCCGGGGATTGATGTGCGTCAGGAATTGAGAAATATAGAGGCATGGTGTTTGAGTAATCCTAAGAACAGGAAAACCAGAAGCGGTGCAAAACGGTTTTTGAATGCGTGGTTGAGCAGGACGCAGAACAAAGCAAGACCGGAACAGAAACCGGTAACAAAGCAGAATCGATTTAATAATTTCCAACAGCGTGATTATGATTTCCGATCATTGGAGGCTCAGCTATTAGAAAGTGGGTGAATAGTATGAAAGAAAATGAACAGTTGACATTTGATGGCATTGAAATACAGGAGATTGAAGAAGAGTATGACGATTTTCCGGAACGTTGGACGGAAACAGTAAACCGGATCAGAAAGTATGCTGGTAAAGAAACGTTTGAAATACCGGACAAAAAGAGAGGTGAATAGTTATGGTTTATCCAAAAGGCAGCGGCGAATGGGACGAAGGAAAAG
>JAXJUX010000281.1:0-3179 GCA_036308845.1 Ruminococcus sp. | reverse complement strand
GAGTAGGTCTTCACAATCGTACCTTTATGATGTATAAGTTCCGTTCCATGGAAGTACAATCCAAAGAGGCGGAAAAGAAAGCGTGGACGGTAAAAGATGATCCGCGTGTGACAAGTTTTGGGAAACTGATGCGTAAGACCAGTATTGATGAGTTACCGCAGTTGTTTAATATCTTAAAAGGGGATATGAGTCTGATTGGACCAAGACCGGAAAGACCGTTTTTTGTCGAAAAATTCAGAGAAGAAATTCCAAGATATATGGTAAAACATCAGGTTCGTCCAGGTTTGACCGGATGGGCGCAGGTAAATGGATACAGAGGAAATACATCCATTCGTAAGCGAATTGAATATGATTTATATTATATCGAAAACTGGAGTATTGGATTAGATATTAAAATTTTAGTGATGACATTTTTTAAAGGATTTATCAATGAAAATGCGTACTAAAGACAAGGAGTTATCATGGCAGAGAAGAAAAAATTAACCAAAAAACAAATGAAACTGCGCAGAAAACGCAGACGCAGAAGAATTGTTTTTGCCTTAGAAATTATTATCCTGTTAGTATTGATTGCTGGTCTGGTTGTATTTGCCAAGATGGGGAAAATGGATTTCGCGGAGCTGGATTTTTCAAACATCGGGATCAACGAAGGAATATTGAATAATGAAACGATGCATGGGTATACAACGATTGCCTGTGTAGGTTTGGATTTGGACAGCAACGGTGGTACATTGGCACGTGGAAACAGTGACACGATGATCATTGCAAGCATTAACAACGATACAAAAAAAGTAAGACTGGTTTCTGTTTACCGTGATACGTATCTTCGAGTTGGGGAAGATGAACAAGGAAATGGAGAATATGGAAAAGCCAATTCTGCCTATCAGTTAGGTGGAGCAGAACAGCTGTTGAGTATGATGAATACAAACCTGGACTTGAATGTACAGGATTTTGTAACCGTGGATTTTAATGCGGTAGCAACTGTTGCTGAGCTGCTTGGCGGTATTGATATGGAATTAAAGGCAGAGGAAGTTGTACATCTGAACAGCTATTGTGTGGAAACTTCCGAAGCGACTGGTATGAGTTATGAAAAACTGGAGGAAGTAGATGGTGTACAGCATCTGAATGGTGTTCAGACCGTAGCGTATGCACGTATTCGTTATACCAGTGGTAATGATTTTAGAAGAGCTGCACGACAGAGAGCTGTTATCTACGCATTGGTTGCAAAAGCAAAAAATGCAGATTTAGCAACTTTGAACGCAATTGTAGACGAAGTATTTCCAATGATTCGTACATCCTTAACGAAAACAGAGATCATTAAGATGGGAATGGCAATGATTTCTTATGACATTGAGGAACAAACAGGATTCCCATTTGACCATTTGTATGGAGAAAATGTAAAGAATGCTTTGGATGGATGTGATGCGGTACTTCCGGTAACATTGGAATCCAATGTAATTAAATTACATGAATTTTTATATGATGTGGAAAATTATGAACCATCAGAAGCTGTAAAATCTTATAGTCAGAGAATTATTGATAAGAGTGGATATGGTTTGGATTCTCAGTTGGAACATTCAGAAGATGGCTCATTGGCAGCTTATCATGCCGCGGAGTAAAAGAGGATGATTGACAGGATATTACAGCGTGGACTGTGATATCCTGTTTTCCATATATAGACAAGACAGTATGGAAACATAGAACAGATAAAAAGGGATTGGACTATGAATAAAAAAGTAGATGTTATCATTCCTGTTTACAAGCCTGATAAACAGTGGAAAGAATTAATTACAAGATTAAAAGCTCAGACGTATCCGATTAATAGGATTCTGGTTATGAATACAGAAGAACAGTATTGGAAAAAAGAATATGAAACATGGGCAGAGAATATGAAGGTAGTGCATATTCCCAAGCCGGAGTTTGATCATGGTGGGACGAGACATAAAGCGGCGTTGCTTTCCGATGCAGATTATATGTTATTTATGACGCAGGATGCCATTCCGGCACATAAGGAACTGGTGGAACATCTGGTACGGGCGATGGAACAGGAAAATGGTATCGGGGCTGCGTATGCAAGGCAGCTTCCTGCGAAAGATTGTACTTTGGCAGAACAATTTACGAGAAAATTCAATTACCCGGAAGAGGGTAGAGTAAAAAGGAAAACGGATTTGCCGCAGTTGGGCATAAAAACGTATTTTTGTTCCAATGTCTGTGCAATGTACGACAGAGAGATTTATTTGAAATTGGGCGGATTTGTTACTCGTACAATATTCAATGAAGATATGATTTTTGCAGGTAAACTGGTACAAAATGGATATGGTGTTGCCTATGCAGCGGATGCCCGTGTGGTGCATTCTCATAATTATTCTGCGATGCAGCAATTTCATAGAAATTTTGACCTGGCGGTTTCTCAGGCAGAACATCCGGAGATTTTCGAAGGGATCCGTTCAGAAGGCGAAGGGATTCGTCTGGTAAAGAAAACGGCTGGATGGCTTTGCAAAGCGGGAAAATTCTGGCTTGTGATTCCTTTGATTTGGAACAGTGGGTGGAAATATCTGGGATATTTACTGGGAAAACGTTTTCAGAAATTACCTGAATGGTTGATTTTAAAATGTACCATGAACCGTGAATATTGGAAAAAATAAAAAAATTTCACACATAGAACACAATTGTTGAGTAAAATATGGATGTTAAAAGAAAACGTATCGAAGATTGTATAATTAAATATAAATAGTCAAATGGTAAAACGAGAGGAGAATTGCTACATGAGTGAACAATGGAATTGGGATGAACCACAGATTCCAAGGGATGATGAAAATAAAACACTGCAGGATGAAACAGTAGTGGAATCGGCAGCGGATGAAAAAGATATGAAATCTACAATGGAAGAAGATCAGTCTGCGAAAGAAACTGCGCAGGAAAATTCTGTTGCAAATGAAGGGACTTACCATTGGGTGAATCCGGAATATCAGAAACGACAGTCTTATACAGGAAATGATAACCAAAACACATATGATAATAACAATTATAGAGAATCTGTAGGCGGCAGTTGGCGGGCAACAGAAAATAATACTGCGTATACAGGTCAGCAGTCACAGGCGAACCAGGAATATCAGTCTGAAACACAGTCAACTTCACAGGGATATACAGGTGGTTCTTATAAAGACTGGAGAAGCCAGCAG
>JAXJUX010000280.1:0-13058 GCA_036308845.1 Ruminococcus sp. | reverse complement strand
TATCTTCTAAGATTGACTAGATTGACGCTCAGGAAAGCCTTCGCGCCAAAAGTCAATCTAAGAAGATGATTTTCGAACTCGCTGTTCCCCGATGTTTCTGAAAAGCAGCAGCAATTATCTGCTATACTCCAAACGAAATAAATTACAAATAAGTATATTTTATAAAAGTGTAACATATTTTGTCGAATGATAACAGATATTTTCAGAAAGAAGATGGGAGAATTCTGAAAAAGTGTTAAAGTCCAGGAAACATTTTGCATGGAATTTAGCAAATACGAACATAATATCCTCATACGGTAAAAATTGTATTTGGAGGTTAGGAATATGGAAACAAACATCCAGACCCAATATCAGGGGAAACAAAGTATTTCTTTTCGTAATCCGGTGTATATAGAAGGATTTGCTTCGATTGTAGGTTCCAAGGAAGGACAGGGACCTTTGCGTCAATATTTTGATATCGTAAGTGAGGATGATAAATTTGGTCAGAAAACCTGGGAAGATGCGGAATGTTTTATGCAGAAAAAGGCCTTGGAAATGGCGGCTCAGAAGGCGGGTATTGCAGCAGGGGACATTCGTATGATTTTTGCAGGAGATTTGCTGGCACAATCCATGGCATCTTCGTTTGGGATTGGAGAACTCAAAAGACCCATGTATGGATTGTTTGGTGCATGTTCCACTATGGGAGAGTCTTTATCTTTGGCTTCTATGGCTGTAGCTGCTGGCTATGGAGATCACATAGCAGCTGTAACGTCCAGCCATTTTGCGACTGCAGAAAAAGAATTCCGCTTTCCCCTTGCATATGGCAATCAGAGACCATTGTCCGCATCTTGGACGGTTACGGGAAGCGGAGGATGTATTGTGGGGAAGAAAAAAACAGCCATCAAGGTGACAGGAGTCACCACAGGAAAAATTATGGATTATGGACTGAAAGATTCGCAGAATATGGGTGCCTGTATGGCTCCTGCGGCCTTTGACACCATTTATCAGAACTTAGTGGATTTTGGAAGAAAGCCGAAAGATTATGATAAAATCATTACCGGAGATTTGGGACTGGTGGGTCAGCAGATTCTTATTGATTTTATGAATCAAAAAGGGATGGATATTTCTGCTGTACACGAAGATTGCGGAATCTGGATTTATGATGGAGACAGCCAGAATACCCATGCCGGGGGAAGCGGATGTGGCTGTTCTGCAACGGTTTTGATGGCGTATATTTTGCCGAAAATTGCTGTCGGTGAATGGAAACGGGTATTATTTGTGCCGACGGGGGCGCTGATGTCCAAAGTGAGCTTTTATGAAGGAAATTCAGTTCCTGGTATTGCTCAGGCTGTCGTTTTAGAACACGCATAAGGAGGAAGGAAAGATGGAATTTGTACATGCATTTTGGGTAGGAGGGCTGATTTGCGCTCTTGCACAGATTTTGCTGGATAAAACTAAGCTGATGCCAGGAAGAATTATGGTTTTACTGGTATGTCTCGGCAGTATCATAAGTGCAATTGGTTTATATGAGCCACTGGCAGACTTTGCAAAAGCAGGAGCGACAGTACCGCTGATTGGATTTGGCCATTTGCTTTTTCAGGGTGTGAAAGATGAAATTGACCAGATTGGTTTTCTGGGTACTTTTGTTGGAGGGCTAAAGGCGAGTGCGGCAGGAATTTCCGCTGCTTTGATTTTTGGATATTTGGCAAGTATTATTTTCCAGCCGAAAATGAAGAAATGAAACTTGCGTGAATATAGGACTGTATAGTATAATAATAGGAATAAAAAACTGGATACTTGCATAGGTATTTGGGTAGAGACAAGGAAAACAGGGATGGTACTGTGCTGGATAGAAATTATCTGCTGCAGAAAATCCCTGTTATAATTTGTATACAAACGAGGTAAGAGAATTGAAAAATAATATGATAGAAAAATTAAATCAAATTGTAGGAAATGAACATGTTCTGGTAGATGAACCAATGAAAAAGCACATTACCTTTCGTGTAGGCGGTCCTGCAGATTATTATGTTTCACCGACAGAAGTTTCTCAGATTGCAGAAGTGATGCAGCTTTGCAAAGAGGAACAGGTGCCATATTTTGTTTTAGGAAATGGAAGCAATCTTCTGGTAAGCGATCAGGGGTATCGCGGCGTAGTGATTCAGATTTATAAAAATATGAATCAGATACATATCGACGGCTGCAGAATTAAGGCACAGGCAGGAATTCTGTTGTCTCAGATTGCGAAAAAAGCATTGGAAGCAGGATTGACAGGATTTGAATTTGCATCGGGTATTCCGGGGACACTCGGTGGTGCGGCAGTTATGAATGCGGGTGCTTACGGCGGAGAAATGAAAGATGTACTGGTATCTGTGACTGTTCTGACAACAGAAGGAGAGATTTGTACGCTGAAAGCAGAAGAATTGGCTCTTGGCTACCGAACAAGTATCATCAAAGAAAAAGGATATATTGTGCTGGAAGCGGAACTGGAACTTCAGAATGGAGACAAAGAACAGATTCAGAAGCGTATGGATGAATTAAAAGTCCAGCGTGTGACAAAACAACCGTTGGAATATCCAAGTGCAGGAAGTACATTCAAGCGTCCAACGGGTTATTTTGCAGGAAAATTGATTCAGGATGCAGGTCTGAGGGGCTATCGTGTAGGCGATGCGCAGGTGGCCGAAAAACACTGTGGATTTGTGATTAATCGAGGAGAAGCAACGGCTTCTGACATCGTACAACTGATCAAAGATGTTCAAAAAAAAGTATACGAGGAATTCCAGGTAGAACTGGAAACAGAGGTAAAATTCCTGGGAGAATTTTAGGAAGATAAAGAGGGGAACTTATGAGATTCGTTATTGTGACAGGAATGTCTGGAGCGGGTAAAAGTACAGCATTGAAAATGTTAGAGGATATGGGATATTTTTGTGTGGATAATTTACCAATCCCATTGCTGGATAAGTTTTCACAGCTTGTCACAGCCGGCGATTCAGACAGTGTGCAGAATATAGCGCTTGGTGTGGATATTCGAAGTGGAAAAGATTTTAGCAAAATAAGTCTGATGCTGGAACAGGTGCAGAAATGGGGAATCAAATATGAAATCCTGTTTTTGGATGCGGAGGAGGAAGTGCTGGTAAAACGTTACAAAGAGACGAGAAGAACGCATCCTCTTTCGGGCGCAGGCAGAGTAGAAAATGGAATCCGTGAAGAACGCGAAAAGTTGAATTTCCTGAAAGCTTCTGCGGATTACATCATAGACACGAGTCAATTGCTGACACGTGAGCTGAAAAGTGAATTGGAAAAGATTTTTGTAAAAAATCAAAAATTCAACAATCTGGTAATTACTATTCTTTCTTTTGGATTCAAATATGGTATTCCATCAGATTCAGATCTTGTTTTCGATGTGCGTTTTCTTCCGAATCCATATTATTTTGAAGATTTACGCCCTTTGAGCGGCAATGATGCACCGGTAAATGATTATGTGATGGGATTTGATACGGCGAAGGAATTTTTGGAAAAGCTAAACGATATGGTTCGTTTTCTAATACCAAATTATATCAGCGAAGGGAAAACACAATTGGTGATCAGTATCGGATGTACCGGTGGAAAACATCGTTCCGTAACATTGGCAAATCAATTGTATCGAAAATTATCAGATTCAGCAGAATATGGTATTCGTATTGAACATCGTGATATAGGAAAAGATGCTATCAGAAAAAGATTATAACATAGGAAGGATATCATATGTCATTTTCAAGTGAAGTAAAAGAAGAATTGTCCCGATACATAACGGAAAATGAACATTGTATGTTGGCAGAACTTGCTGCAATCCTCAGTGTTTGCGGTCAGATTTCTATTCAGGAGGATGATTCCTGCCGCTTACTGGTTCAGACAGAAAATGTAGCTGTGGCAAGAAAATGCTTTACATTATTGAAAAAAACATTTAAGATAGAGGCAGAGACCATAATCCGGAAAAATACATATTTAAAAAAGTCAGCAGTTTATCGTGTGGAAGTGAAATCTCATGAGGACACGGTACAAGTTCTGCAGGCGACAAAATTTATGATGCCGGATATGGGAATTTGTGAGAATTTATCGGGAATTAATCAATTGGTGATTCATAAAGAGTGCTGCAAAAAAGCATTTTTAAGAGGGATGTTTCTGGCAGCAGGTTCTATCAGTGATCCGGAGAAGTCGTATCATGTAGAACTGGTGTGTACTACAGAAGAAAGAGCCCTTTTGGTACAGTCTATGATGCAGACACTACAGTTGGATGCCAGAATTGTAAAAAGGAAAAATTATAGGGTGGTATATCTGAAAGAAGCCTCTCAGATCATTCAGTGGATGAAAATGATGGGCTTGGAAAAAACAGTGAAAACGTTGGAAGATATCCGCTCATTAAAGGATATAAGCAATAATATCAATCGAAAAGTAAATTGTGAGGCAGCTAATATCAGTAAAACGGTACAGGCTGCACTCAAACAGATTGACGATATCAAGTATATCGAAAAAA
Organism: Ruminococcus sp.; assembly: GCA_036308845.1. GTDB lineage: Bacteria > Bacillota > Clostridia > Lachnospirales > Lachnospiraceae > Oliverpabstia. The sequence continues at coordinate 8,569 of JAXJUX010000280.1, read as the reverse complement.
ATGTGGGATTTTCACAGCTCAATCATGGGCTGAGAGAAATCGCAGTTCTCCGGCTTCAATATCAAGATGCATCATTGAAGGAACTTGGCGAGATGCTGAACCCACCGATGGGGAAATCAGGGGTAAACCATCGGTTGCGCAAGCTAAGTGAGATGGCAGAAGAACTGCGCATAAACAAGGAGGAAAATTGTTATGATTAAGAAACCGATTACAATTCAGATTGCAAATGGATTGGAAGCACGCCCTGTGGCAATGCTGGTACAAGTGGCTAGCCAGTATGAAAGCAGAATTCAGGTAGAATGCGGTGAAAAACGTGTAAATGCCAAAAGTATTATGGGAATGATGACATTGGGATTGAATGTTGGTGAAAGTGTAGTCATCAGTGCGGAAGGCGTTGATGAAGAAGCTGCCATTGCTGGAATTGAATCTTATTTAACAAGCAAATAATAAAAAAAGAACCTGACGTCGTGGTCAGGTTCTTTTTTATATCATATCATTTTTTCCATCGAGTAAAAATCGCGGGATAAATAGCAACAATCCATAATACCAGAATATAATAAGAAATAATCTTTCTAACAAGAAATTTATCTAATGTCAATTCAAAAAACAGCATCAAAATAACAACGGAAACAAGACCTATAACAAAGCGTAAGACCTTCTCTTTGATGGTCGTTGGAGGTGTAAACTGAATTTTGGTACGTTCCAGATAATATCCCAACGCAAAACCAAAACCAGCACCGCAAGCCTTGAATGCACTTTTTGCCATATACTGATCTTCTGTCTGTGTAAAGTAAAAGAAACAAGTATACACAAACATAAGTACACATATAATGAACAAAAGCAGTCCAAAGAATTTAGCTTTTTCTGGCTTTTCCAAATCCTTTTTCAGATACTTATGAATTACGTAAGAAATTACAAAGGTAAGAATCAATGCTGTAAGCACATCTTTTGGTGTATGCACGCCAAGATACATACGTGAAAATCCAATCATCAGCATAAAAAAGAAGCAGATGCATTTCCAGATTTTATGTTTGCTGTTGAATCCCAATGTGGAGAAAAGTGCAGTTCCGCTTTGTGTATGTCCGCTTGGAAAGGAATAACCGGTGGCTGCGGGTACCGCGGAAGCAACAGGCTCAAAATCCGGATCCAGTATCCAGGGACGGGGAATGCGGAATGTGAGTTTTAACCCCTGTACCAAGAGTCCAGACAAGAAATACGTAAAACCTAAAGAATACGCCAGTATTTTATCGTGACACCAATAAAACCAGCAAAGAACTACGATAACGAAAACTTCCTGTGCCATAATCGTGATGTATTGAAACAAGGTATCCCAAAATGGCTGTCGAATTTCTGAAAGCATTCTTAAAAAATCCATAAAGACCTCCTAGATAATTGATATAATAATTATAGCCTTTTCTGGAAAAATGTACAATGGTCTTATTTTCATCGTCAATATGTAGAAAGAAACCTGTGAAAAAATGGCTAAAATCACGAAAATCGTTATTTTATTTTGGATGCGTTGAAATGATAACAAAAAAATGCTAGAATTAGGCAAAATAATCCAGATTATGACAAAATAGAAATGGAGCTAACTATGCAATCAGATATTTTAATGGTAATGAAAGAAACGTTTCAAGCATTTAGTATACAAACTGTATTTTTAAAACCTCCATATAACAATGTAAGTGATATTGATTTGGGATTAGCAAACCAAATGTATATGGATTATAATTATGATCAGGTGATGGAGGAAATAGAAAAAATAAGTGAGCCGAATAAAATATACATGACAAAAAATCCATTGTATATGTGTCACACATTTTTTGCATTTCCAGAACACATCACCCAGGAGTACGGGTATACATATTGCGTGATTGGTCCGATGGTATTTGAACCGGTCAGTCAAATGGAATTTGCTCAGATTATGGAAGATTATTCCATAGATGAAAAGTACAGTAGAGATCTGCAGGTATTTTTTACTAGAATCCCTGAATTCCAATCCTATGAGCGCTGGTGCAGTCTGGTAGTCAGCTTTTGCAAACGAATTTCCAATGAAGAAGTCCAGCTAGTGCATGATCAGTCATTGGATTTTTCCAAATTGAATAATGTGATGAAAAAGCACATGAATCAGGAAGAACCGGATTTTACTACAGACACCATAGAAAAACGCTATGCAGCAGAAAATAGAATGCTGAATGCGATAAAAAAAGGGGATTACACAGATGCGATGGTTCGGATGAACGAGTTGCTGCAGTACCAGCTTTTACCGAGAACAAATGATTCGGTACGAGATAAGAAAAATCTTATGCTGGTTCTGAACACCTTGCTTCGTAAATCCATTGAACAGGTGAAAGTGCATCCTGTATATATTGATGAACTTTCTCGTAAATTTGCAATTCAAATAGAGAATATGACAAGTATCAACCAGTTGGATGTGGTACGTGTGGAAATGATTCATAAATATTGTTTGTTGGTGAATAATTTCTCGCGTTCCGGCTATTCTGATATGATTCGTCAGTGTATGGATTATGTGGATTTTCATTATATGGAAGAGTTGTCATTGGCAAAACTTGCAGAACAGTATTTTGTAAGCAATACGCATTTATCCGCAGTATTCAAAAAGGAAGTAGGCATAAACTTAAAAGAATACATACAGGAAGTTCGCTTAAGACAAGCCCGACTACAGCTAAATACCACACGTCTTCCGATTCAGGAAATCGCAGGTAACTGTGGATTTTTGGATGTGAATTATTTTACCCGTGTTTTCCGTAAGGTACATGGCATGTCACCGAGAGAATATCGGGCAAAAATTAGAGAAGGAAAAGATCGATTGAAAATATAAAAAAGAAAGAATCTTGCCAGGCGAGATTCTTTCTTTTTTATATAGGAAAATACTACTAATTCATCAATAAAGGTCGCGAACACGGAACCAGTATTTATATAAATCTGTGAAGCCGAGAGAAGTGTATAGGTTTTTGGCTGGTGTATTGCCGTATACGACCTGTAAATATGCACCCTTTAATCCCATATCTTTTCCTGCGTTCAAAAGTGTTGTACAAATAGAACGCGCATACCCATGACCACGATAATGTGGATGTACATGAATAGCATATACGCCCATATAATCTCTGTCCAGAATACCCAATCCAATGGCAATAATCTGACCAGCATCGTTGGTTATGGATACCGCAAGCGTTTCTTTTGGAATAGCCTGATACATGGAGGGAACAATTTGCTTATGAATCGCATTGGTAGTGCTTTTCAATGCGAAAAGACTGTTGATCCATTTGCTGTTGATCGTTCGCTCTATGTTGACATATGTGTTTGGTGTTCTATTATAATAGGAAGAAAAATCCAAAACCATTACTTCTGTAACGTGTTGCACAACATAATTTCGTTCGATAAGGCGCTGTTCAAAATCCGGATCCAACAGTGGCGTGATTTTGAAAATAGAAGGTGTTCCCCAGCGGCGATAAGCATCTTCACAAAAATCTATTTTTTCTTTCACAGGAATTGTAGATGCTCCAATTTGTTCTACCGAGTTGGTTCTGTGTGTATAAAAATAGGAAAAACGTAATAACCATCCGTCATACAATTGAATTTGATGAGATGGCCAGGCGTTTAATGAGAAATCTTCAATCATTTTGATCGTAGCGTACATAAAAATCCTCTTTGTGTGTGTAAAGTTCTTATTGTTTATCTATATTTATGATAAATGAATTTCTTTGCACTTTGTGTTCTTGAAATTCTAATATTATTATAATAAAGAAAAAAGTAGTGTTCAATTAGAAAATGAAAAAACAAATCATTTTCTAAAATTGGTTGCAGAAGGATGTAAAAAAGGCTATAATGTAGAGAATAGAGATTACTGGTTTGAAAATAATGAGGAGAGATAAATATGTCTAAATTTTTGAAAGCTATCGTGAATATAATCCTGATTGGTTCCATATTAGTTTCCGCAGGACTTTTGATACCGCCATTTGTGGGTGTGACTACCGTAATTGTTGATGATCTGGATATGGAGACGAATCTGCCGGTGGGGTCAGTAACATATGCACTGGAAAAAAATGCCAGTGAATTGCAGGTTGGGAACAAAATCCTGATGACGGAACTGGAAGCACAGAACTTATATGAAGTTACTGCTATTGAAGGTAATGTATATACTTTGGAAGATCAGCTGAGTGTGGATGGTCAGACACAGGAATATCAGTTAAGTAACATTGTGAAAAAAGTATTGATCACTGTTCCGTTTATCGGATATGTGTCTATGGCGTTGAAAACTACCGAAGGGTTGATCATCGTAGGTCTTACCGTTGTTTTCGTAATTATTTTATTTATTCTGGCTGAGATCTGGAAAAAAGATGATGACGACGACGAAGAAGATGATGATGAAACAGATGCATCGGAAGAAGACGAGGAAGATGAAGAACCACAGTTGAGCAAGCGTCAGCTGAAGAAAGCTAAGAAGGCAGAAGCGAAAGCGGCTAAGCAGGCAGAAAAAGAAGCGAAGAAAGCAGCCAAGAAAGCTAAGAAAAAAGGAGCTGATGAAGAAGCAGTGGAAGAAGTTCCAGAATCTGAACAGATTGTAGAGCCAGAAACAGTACAGGAAGAAACGGAAGCGGAAAAGAGAGAAGATGCTTCGGATGAACAGGCTTTATTCGAGGAAACAAGCAGCTGCTTTGCGGCAGATATTGCTGAAATGATGGGAATCACTCCAGAACAAACAGAAAATACAGAAGAAGCAGTTGTTGAAGTGAAAGAACCTGTTGTGCAGGAAGAAGTGGAAGAGGAGCCAGCAGAAGAAAAGAAACTGGCAATGCCTGTATATACAAAAGAAGAATTATTGGCAAAAGCAGAAAAAGCTGGAGAAGCACCTGCTGTACGAGAAGACGAATACAGTGGAATTACAATTATTGATTATTCCGACGTCCTGTAATGATTCCGTCAAAAAAATATCAAAAAGTTAAAAAAGTTTTAAAAAACCCCTTGCATTTGCGAGGGGTTTCGTATATAATATGCAATGTTGTGACATTGATAGCGATGAAGCGTGAGGTTGCTGCTGAAAAGCAGGTTTTCCGTGGAGCGAATGTCAAGTTAGGAAACTGGCGACAAGTCACTGTATACAAGTTGAGAATAGTTCACTGAGAGATGTGAACACGTGCGGGAGTCGGAATGACACGCACGGGTAAGTGTACAGTCACCACTTGTCGTACTCGTAAAGTGCGAATAAGGAGGAGACTTTTTTTATGGCAAGTCAAGTAATGAGAATCACATTGAAAGCTTACGATCATCAGTTAGTAGATGCATCTGCAAGCAAAATCATCGAAACTGTTAAAAAGAATGGAGCTACAGTAAGCGGTCCTGTACCACTTCCAACAAAGAAAGAAGTTGTTACAATTCTGCGTGCTGTTCATAAATATAAAGACTCCAGAGAACAGTTTGAACAGAGAACTCATAAGAGACTGATCGATATCATCGCGCCAACACAGAAAACTGTGGATGCTCTGGCTAGACTGGAGATGCCGGCTGGTGTTTACATCGATATCAAGATGAAAACAAAATAATTTCATCAAAACAAAGTTATCTAGGAAGTTTGATATAGAAGCAACACATTCTTAAGGAATCAACATCTCGTAAGAGTCATAGTGTTCCACTTATATCGGCTGTTCTAGGATGAACATCCTTGTGGTGTTCCGCTGTAGATTTAGCAGGAGGTAAAAAGAATGAAGAAAGCAATCTTAGCTACAAAAGTTGGAATGACTCAGATTTTCAACGAAGATGGAGTTTTAACTCCAGTAACTGTATTGCAGGCAGGTCCTTGCGTAGTAACTCAGGTTAAAACAGTAGAAAACGATGGTTACAGTGCAGTACAGGTTGGTTTTGTTGACAAGAGAGAAAAACTGGTTAACAAACCAATGAAAGGACAGTTCGACAAAGCAGGCGTTTCTTATAAAAGATTCGTTCGCGAGTTCCGTTTTGAAGATGCTGAAAGCTACACAGTAGCTCAGGAAATCAAAGCAGACATCTTTGCAGCAGGAGAAAAAGTAGATGCTACAGCAATCTCCAAAGGTAAAGGATTCCAGGGTGCTATTAAGAGACATGGCCAGTCCAGAGGACCTATGGCTCACGGTTCTAAATATCATCGTCATGCTGGTTCAAACGGTGCTTGTTCCGATCCAAGCCGTGTATTCAAAGGCAAAAAAATGCCAGGTCACATGGGACACAAAAAAGTAACAGTACAGAATCTGGAAATCGTTAAGGTTGATGTAGAAAACAATCTGTTACTGGTTAAAGGCGCTGTACCAGGTCCTAAAAAATCTTTAGTAACAATCAAAGAAACTGTTAAAAGTGGTAAATAATTTAACAGCATAAAAAGTGGACCCGATTGCCGAAAGGCATGAATCTTAAAAGGAGGAAACACACAAATGTCAAACGTAACTGTTTATAATATGGAAGGCAATGAAGTTGGCACTTTGGAACTGAACGATGCAGTGTTCGGTGTAGAAGTAAATGAACATCTGGTTCATTTGGCAGTAGTTCGTCAGCTTGCAAATAAACGTCAGGGAACTCAGAAAGCAAAAACTCGCTCTGAAGTAAGCGGCGGTGGAAGAAAACCTTGGAGACAGAAAGGAACTGGTCATGCAAGACAGGGTTCAACAAGAGCTCCACAGTGGACAGGCGGCGGAGTAGTATTCGCTCCAGTACCAAGAGACTACTCTTTCAAAATGAACAAAAAAGAAAGAAGACTGGCTCTGAAATCTGCTCTGACAACAAGAGTACAGGAAAACAAACTGGTAGTAGTTGATGAACTGAAATTAGACGCTATCAAAACAAAAGATATGCAGAAAGTTCTGAATAACCTGAAAGTTGAAAAAGCTATGGTTATCACAGACAACGAAAACGTAATCGTATCTACAAGAAACATTCCTAACGTGATCACAGCATCCGTTGGAACAATCAACGTATTTGATATCTTGAAATATAACACAGTTGTTCTTGATAAAGCAGCTGTTGCAAAAGTTGAGGAGGTATACGCATAATGGCAGCTATTAAATATTATGATGTAATCCTTAAACCAGTTGTTACAGAAAAAAGTATGAATGCTATGGCAGAAAAAAAATACACTTTTCTGGTACACACAGATGCTAATAAAAGCATGATTAAAGAAGCTGTTGAAAAAATGTTCGAAGGAACAGAAGTTAAAACTGTTAACACAATGAACATGGACGGAAAAACAAAACGTCGCGGATATACATTCGGAAAAACAGCTAAAACTAAAAAAGCAATCGTTACACTGACAGAAAACAGTAAAGAAATCGAAATCTTCGAAGGTTTATAAGATTGCTAAGCGGACAAAGTCATAAGACTTGAGCGAATATCCGATTCGCTCTGAATATCGCTAATTGAAAGGAGATATTACAATGGGAATTAAAACATATAGCCCATATACACCGTCCAGAAGAAACATGACAAGCTTGGATTTCGCTGAAATCACAAAATCCACACCAGAAAAATCTCTGGTAGTTTCTCTGAAGAAAAACTCTGGACGTAATAATCAGGGTAAAATCACAGTTAGACATCGTGGTGGCGGAAGCAGAAGAAAATACAGAATTATCGACTTCAAAAGAAGAAAAGACGATATTCCTGCTAACGTAGTATCTATCGAATACGATCCAAACAGAACAGCAAACATCGCATTGATTTGCTACGCAGATGGTGAAAAATCTTACATTCTGGCTCCAGAAGGACTGAAAGTTGGAATGAAGATCGTGAACGGACCTCACGCAGAAGTTCGTCCAGGAAACTGCCTGCCACTGTCTGAAATCCCTGTTGGTACAATGGTACACAATGTTGAACTTCATCCTGGAAAAGGCGGACAGCTGGTTCGTTCTGCTGGTAATGGAGCTCAGTTAATGGCAAAAGAAGGCAAATACGCAACCTTGAGATTGCCTTCAGGAGAAATGAGAATGGTTCCTATCGAAGGACGTGCTTCTATCGGTGTTGTTGGTAATGGTGAACACAACCTGGTAAATGTAGGTAAAGCCGGAAGAAAACGTCACATGGGTATCCGCCCAACTGTTCGTGGTTCTGTAATGAACCCTAACGATCATCCACACGGTGGTGGTGAAGGTAAATGTGGTATTGGACGTCCAGGTCCAAGTACTCCATGGGGCAAACCAGCTCTTGGCCTGAAGACAAGAAAGAAAAACAAACAGTCTAATAAATATATCGTAAGAAGAAGAGACGGTAAAACATTAGCTAAATAAAGGAGGTTACGAGAATGGCTCGTTCATTGAAAAAAGGACCTTTTGCAGATCAGAGCTTACTTAAAAAAGTTGATGCTATGAATGCAGCAGGAGATAAATCAGTAATTAAGACCTGGTCCCGTCGTTCCACAATTTTCCCTTCCTTCGTTGGACATACAATCGCTGTTCACGATGGTAGAAAACATGTGCCTGTATATGTTACAGAAGACATGGTTGGACATAAACTTGGTGAGTTCGTAGCAACAAGAACTTACAGAGGACATGGAAAAGACGAGAAGAAGTCACGTAGATAAGGGTAAGCC
>JAXJUX010000279.1:0-3955 GCA_036308845.1 Ruminococcus sp. | reverse complement strand
GTATAAAACAATTCCGCCGACCGCTCTGGAAAAAAGGGACGGCAGTGCTACACCGGCAACACCCATGTGTAAAACAAAAATACAAAGAGCATTTCCAACCACATTGATCAGGTTTATTAATATAGAAACTTTTAAGGTAATCTGTGCATTTCCCATAGAGCGAAACAGGGCAGCACAGGCATTATAAATTGCTAAAAATGGAAAGGAAACAGCGGAGATTACCAGATAGATCAATGCATTTTGCATAACATCCGCTTCGATGCTTCCGAAAAACAATCGTAACAAAGGCTTTCTGGCAACCAGTACAACTCCGGTAATCAGAAGGCTTCCGATTAAAACGGTATATAAAAGCTGTTTCGCTGATCGGCAGGCTTTTTCTTCTTTTTTTGCCCCAAGGTTTTGTGAAGTAACAACCGCACCTCCGGTAGCCAATGCAGATAAAATACTGAAAATCAGCATATTGATCATGTCTACAAGTGAAACCCCGGAAACGGCAGCTTCTCCTACAGAGGAAATCATCATGGTGTCTGCCATACCTACAGTGATGGCAAGTGCCTGCTCAAAAATCAACGGAATAATTAATTTCTTGAGATCTTGTTTTGAAAATAACATATGTATATCCCCCCAGTTTTCATTAACTTTCAAAACGTCATATTGCCTTTAGTATAATACTTTTTAGCAAAAAATAAAGTATAATCTTGTCAAATAAAAAGAGAAAAAGCGTGGCAGAGGAACTTCTTGTTGATAAAAAGAAAAGGGAAAGTTATAATTTAAATCATAGTGAAAGTTTTGTGGATTTCATAGATGTATTGTTTGAAAAAGCATGCAGGATGGGATACAAAAAAAGAGGAGGGAATGTATGAAATATTGTCCAGAATGTAATGAACCAAATGAAATGGATTCTTTATTTTGTGAGAATTGTGGTCATCCACTTTCAGAAGTGAAGTCGGAACCTGTCGGTCCACAGCAAGAGCATTCGAAGAATCCAAAGCCAGCAGGGGGAAGACCAGAAAAACCGATACCACCTGAGAAAAAGGAAACGAGCTCTCCACTGCTCATAGTAGCACTGGCATTAGGAATTCTTTTGTGTGTTGTGTTGATTTTTTTGGGAATTTCATTGTTGAAAGATAAAAAATATGAAATTTCTCAGTCGGCAGAAGAACTCATGTTAAGAAATGATTCTCAGACAACGGAAACTGATGATCAGGAAGAACAGGTTGTTGTGACAGAAGAAGCTACACCAGAACCAACGCCGACGGAAACACCTACACCGGAGCCAACGCCGGAAGAAGTTCGTCCGGAAGACATTTCCATCAAATTTGTTGAAAAACCATCACTTTCCGGTTATCAGAAAATTGTTCCATTGCAGGCAGGGCACAGTTCTGAATTGGTGCAGGATGCTGCCGATGATCCAAATAACGTATGGATGGCAATGGACGGGGATGAAGTGACGTCCTGGCAGGAAGGTGTGGATGGTCCTGGTATTGGCGAATATATCTGGTATGGATTTGAATCCGAAAGAAAAGTAAAATACATATCTTTCCAGCTTGGAAACTGGAGAACACAGCGATATGCCGAAGGAAATAACCGTCCGAGGGAATTGAATATTTATCTTGGGGAATTGAATATGACGGTGGAATTCCCATTTGAACAGAAAGAATATTGGATTGAATTGTCGGAAGCCTTTCCGGCAGAAAAAATACAGATTGAAATCGCAAGTGTATACAAAGGAACATCCTGGGATGATACTTGTATTGCAGAAATTGGCATTTACGGAGAATAAAGATGAGTAGAAAAACAAAAAGACGTGTGAAAAATATTTTGTTTGTAGTTATTCTCTTGTTGGTAGGTGCATTGGCAGTTATTTACGCTGTTTCTGCACGGAATGCCAAAAAAGAACTGGATACATCAGAGCAGGAGAAAAAAGAGTTACAGGAAACAGTAGAACAGTTGCAGCAGGAAAATGCGCAGCTGCAGACGCAGATTCAGGAACTGCAGAGTGCAGATTATCAGCAGGTAGAAGCACAAGAAGAAACAGAAAGCACACCTCTGATTGATATGAGAGCGACGGAAGCAGGAGCGATCGTACCAGAAGATATGGTGAATTTTGATGATTTGCAGCAATATTTTTGTTCTTATGAAATTCAGGTTGACGATGATGTGTATCAGAGAATCATAGGAAAATCCTATCGGGAAAATAACAATATCGGTCTGAGTGATTTAGCTTATTTGAAAGTGCTGCATTATAATTTTGAACATGAAATTCAAGTGGGCGAATTGATTGTAAATGCGGAGTTGAAAGAAGATTTCTGCAATATTTTTAGAGATCTGTTTGAAGAAGAATATGAGATTTATTCCATGTATCTTATTGATAATTTTTGGACTGGAGATGGAGCAAGCAGCGATACCGCATCGATTGATGTCAACAATACATCCGCATTTTGCTATCGAGAAATTACAGGTGGTTCCAGTTTGTCAAATCATGCGTATGGACGTGCAATTGATATTAATCCGCAGCAGAATCCATATGTAAGTTATCGGAGTGGATATCCGGTTTGGAGCCATGACAATGCCAATGATTATATTGACAGAGATACCGGATATGAGCATGTGATCACACACAATGATGTTTGCTATTTGATTTTCAGTGAATATGGATTTGAGTGGGGCGGCGATTGGAGCACCATCAAAGATTACCAGCATTTTGAAAAAGAGTAGCAGTTTTCAATTGGGAATTGCTTTACAATTAGGAAAAAACTGCTTATAATGGGTTTGATTAGAGGATTCTGACGAAAGGAAGGAATAAAAATATGAAAATTACAAATATTTCTAATGTAGAAAAATTTTTCGAAGTTGTAGATCAATGCAAAGGAAAAGTAGAACTGGTTACAGGTGAAGGGGACCGTCTGAATCTGAAATCAAAACTTTGCCAGTACGTTTCTCTGGTAAGCATTTTTGCTAACAATGCTGTGATTCCAGAATTGGAAATCATTGCTCATGAACCAGAAGATGTAAGCCGTCTGGTAAAATTTATGATGGGTGGAGAATAAGAGGTATCACTTCAAAAGAAAATGTATACACAGGGGCTGTTTTCTAAAACAGCCCTTTTTGGTCGTTTATCAGGAGGTATGAAAAAATGACAAAAATTGACATTATATCCGGATTTTTAGGTGCCGGAAAAACAACACTGATTAAAAAACTGTTGTCCGAAGCATTTGCTGGCCAGCAGGTTGTCTTGATTGAAAATGAATTTGGTGAAATCGGAATTGACGGCGGATTTTTGAAAGAGTCCGGTATCGAAATCCGTGAAATGAACTCCGGTTGTATTTGTTGTTCTCTGGTAGGGGATTTCGGAACTTCTTTGAAAGAAGTTATCACAACATATCATCCAGACAGAATCATCATTGAACCATCCGGTGTTGGTAAATTATCTGATGTTATCAAAGCCGTAGAAGGTGTGGATGTGGATTGTGAAATTTCTCTGAACAGCTACACAACTGTAGTCGATGTAAATAAATGCAAAATGTATCTGAGAAACTTTGGTGAGTTCTTCGAAAATCAGCTGGAACATGCAAAAACAATTATTCTGAGCCGTACCGATTTGCCAAAAGCAACAGAAGAAAAAGTAGAAAAAGCAGTAGAACTGATTCGTGGTGTGAATAAAGATGCTATGATCATCACAACACCAATCGAAAAACTGAGCGGACAGCAGATTCTGGAAGCAATGGAACAGGGAAGAGAAGAAGAGGAAGAAATCTGCCCTGTATGCGGACATAGTCACGACCATGACCATGACCATCATCATGACCATGATGAAGAATGCTGCTGCGGCCATGACCACGACCATGAGCATCACCACGAACACCACCATCATGACCATGACGAAGAATGCTGCTGCGGACATGACCACGACCATGAACATCATCATCACCATCATGACCATGACGAAGAATGC
>JAXJUX010000278.1:0-9829 GCA_036308845.1 Ruminococcus sp. | reverse complement strand
TACCTGTGCATATGGCATATCCAAAACTCGTCCAACGTCACGGATAACACCACGGGCAGCCATCGTACCAAAAGTTACAATCTGCACCACCCGGTCTTTTCCGTATTTTCTCACTACATAATCGATGACTTCCTGACGTCTCTCGAAGCAGAAGTCGATATCGATATCGGGCATGGATACACGTTCCGGATTCAGGAATCGCTCAAACAACAGCTGATAACGAATCGGGTCAAGCTGTGTAATCCCCAATGTATAGGCAACGATACTTCCCGCTGCGGAACCACGCCCTGGTCCTACCATAATATCGTTGTCTCTGGCATATTTGATAAAATCCCATACGATCAGGAAATAATCCACGTAACCCATTTTCTGAATGGTTTCGAGCTCGTATTTTAATCGTTCTTTTAATTCTTCTGTGACAGGATGATACAGGCGTTCCAGCCCTTCATAGCAAAGTTTATTCAGATATTCCCAGGACGTATATCCCTGCGGAACATCGTATTTTGGAAGCTTTGTCACACCAAATTCGATTTCCACATGACAGCGGTCTGCAATTTTCTGGGTATTTTCCAGTGCCTGTGGTGCATATTTGAAAATCTGCGCCATTTCCTCCGGAGATTTTACATAATACTGACCGCCTTCGTAGCGCATACGGTCCTCGTCCTGTACTTTCTTTCCGGTCTGAATACAAAGCAAAATATCATGGGAAGCTTCATCTTCTGCATACGTATAGTGCACGTCATTGGTACATACCAGTTCGATGCCTGTTTCACGACTCATGCGCATCAACTGCTGGTTGACCATTTCCTGCTCCGGAATCCCATGATTCTGCAGTTCCAGAAAGAAATTACCTTCTCCAAAAATCTTTTGGTATTTCAGCGCTGCATTTTTTCCTTCTATATATAAGCCTCTGGCCAAATATCGGGACACTTCTCCTGCAAGGCAAGCACTCAGTGCAATGATTCCTTCATGATATTTTTCCAGAATTTCCATATCTACACGCGGTTTGTAGTAATATCCTTCCACAAATCCGGCGGATACAATTTTCATCAGATTACTGTAACCCTGATTATTTTCCGCCAAAAGCACAAGATGATAATATCTGTCATCACCGTGCTGCATTTCTTTATCAAATCTGGAGCCAGGAGCTACGTACACTTCACATCCCATAATCGGGTTGATGCCAGCGGCCTTTGCAGCACGATAAAAATCGATACATCCAAACATGACACCATGATCTGTAATCGCTGCACTGTTCATCCCAAGCGCCTTTACCTGAGCAACATACTCTTTAATTTTATTAGACCCATCCAGAAGACTGTATTCTGTATGGACATGTAAGTGTGCAAAATTCATAAAGTCCTCCTTTCTTTTTCTCTATAGGATAAGAAAAGCATTTGCCGAAGCAAATGCTTTTTACTAATCAACTTTTTTGGCAAGAACATTCAGCCATTTCTGGTCTGCATGTCCCGAACGAACATCATTTGTTGACCAAATTTCTATTATTTCTAAACCTGAAATTTTTTCAAGTAAACGCGTCAATTCTTTTTTATGGTAATCATGGAAGTAACGGCCATTATAAATACCATCTCTATCGCCTCTATGTACAGAAAAATATAAAATGCCGTCCATTTTTAATGCCTGTACAAGTTTCTGTAAAGTTGCTTTCATCTCACGTTCTGTCAAATGTACCAAAGAAGCACACGCCCAAATACCATCGAACACATCATCAAAAGTCATCTCATCATACGTCATCCACAGTACTTCTTTGTCTGTATTTACTTCTGCCAGCTTGCACATTTCTTCGGAACCATCCAAAGGTGTCACATAGCAGCCTTTCTCTTCCAAAACAATCGTATCTCTTCCAGAACCACAGCCCAAGTCCAAAACTTCGGCATTCTCAGGCAACAATTCCAAAAATGGTTCCATCACGTCTTCCATGCTGACATTTACTGTCTCTTCGTAATAAGGCACCGCATACCGGTTATAATAGTCTATCGAGTCCAACAAAAATCCTCCTTTATTGCTTAAACCAATCAATAATGATACCCCGCGTCATTATTGCAAAAATACTAACGACAGTATAGCAGTAAACTGCCAAAAAATCAAGGATTCCGCCTGTAGATTACAGACGGAAAATTCTTTTATTTTCAATTTTGATTTTATTTTCTTTTAACAGATGTCCTACCGCACGTTTAAATGCCGCTTTGCTGAGTCCAAATTCTCTCTTGATTACTTCCGGAGATACTTTATCATCAAATGGCAGCACGCCTGCAAATTCATCAATTACCTGCAAAATATTTTCTGCATCTTCTTCCAACTGCAAATATGCTTTTTTTCTTGGAGAAAGAGTCAGTTTTCCATCTTCTCTTACATTGCTGATACGACAGGTGATCACTTCTCCCGGACGGAAGGTTCCCTGTGCTTCTTTTTTCGGAATCAATGCAGAATACTCATCATTTACAGCTACAAATACTCCAAAATTATCGCTGATTTCATATACGCGGCCTTCTACTTCTTCCCCAATCACATATGGAGAATTCTGTTTCAGGTAAGGATACACTTTCATCGTTGCACACAAACGGGAACTCTTGTCCACATACAGAGCAACCAGAACCTGATCTCCTTTCTGTACACGCACCGTCTGTTCACGGAATGGCAGCAACAAATCTTTTTCCAGACCCCAATCCAAAAATGCACCAATTTTTCCAGTATCTGCTACGGTCAGCAATGCTGTTTTATGAAGTTCCACTGCTGGAATTCTGGTTGTTGCAATCAGACGGTCAGAAGAATCACGATAAATAAATACTTCCAGTTTATCCCCTTTCTGTGTTCCATCCGGAACCTGTTTTGCCGGAAGCAGTACTCTTTCCTGTTCGCCTGCTTCTGCAGTTTCCCCTAAATATACACCAAAATCTACTTTTTTTACTACATATAATGTCTGTTTTCTTCCTAACTCGATCATATCTTCTCCTCTTTCATCGAACGGGTCACACCGAAAATTCTACTGTTGCATAAATTTTATCATTCTCATCACAAAGTACAACTGTATATTTGTCATCGCAATGAGAAACTTTTGAAACCATAGTATTATCTAAAACTGCCTGCTTTTTGTATTCCGCACGCAATTGTTTGATCTGTAAATCCTTTGGAACACAATCAAGCGCAAACTGAATATATCTTGCATTGTTTACATGGTGATTGGTATCCAGATGATGTCTTTTAATCGTAAATGTCTCCAACACTTCCAAATCTTTTGGTACAGGGATTTTTCTTGGTGCATATTCCATGTCCATCTTTGGCTCCAATAGATAGGCATTTGCTTCTTCTGGGATTACTTTTACAGGAAGTCCTTTTTCCATATCTAAAAATGTCCACAAACTGTTGGCGTATGCAAGCATTTCTCCATCTTTTTTGGTCATCTGGAAATTACGTCCGCCGTAAAATCCTTTAAATTCATATGGCCAGGTGCTTGTCTGGATATCTTCTCCAATCTTCGGAAGACGATTGATACAAACCTGCCAGGAGGACAATACCCACGCATAATGATATCCTTCCAACGCTTCCATCCCTCTCCCCAAAGAATTTGAATGAAATACGCTGCAGTCCTGAAAATAATTCAAAAGATTCTGCACGGTCAATTTTTTACTTTCATCAATTTCACTGTATCTTACTTTGCTGTCAAATGTAAACATGTATTACCTCCTATTTTACCCCTGACAATCTCCGTTCCCTCATTTCCTATGATAGAAAAAAAGCCTTGGATACATATCCAAGGCTTCATAACTGGGCTACAAGGATTCGAACCTTGAGATGACGGAGTCAGAGTCCGTTGCCTTACCGTTTGGCGATAGCCCATTATCTCTTGTCGTTGTTGTTTGTTCTGTACCTCAGCGACAAGATGAATTATATACTAGGTCTCAAAAAAAATCAAGTACTTTTTTGAAATTTTTTTAATTTTTTTTATTTTTTCTGTTTTTGCCTATTTTCAGGCATTTTTCAGCCACTTTTAGCCGGTTTTAACCCACAAAACCATTATCGACAGTAATCATGCAGCGATATCTGGCATCCACACACCGCATTTTGTTTTTGATTGTCAATTTTAAATCTTTAATTTTTTCTTCCTCGTACGTAAAAGGAACTACAATATCAAAAATTAGATTGATTTGTTTCTTGCCAAGCACCACGCGAAAATCATGAAAACTGATATTTTCATCAATCTCTGCCAACACCTGACTTAACTTTTCTTTCATTTCCAAAACTTTTTGATCTCGGATTTCTACCGGGTCCATGTGAATCACCAGTGCCACACCCATTTTTCTGGAGACTTCACGCTCGATGCGGTCAATCAATTCGTGAGAAACTTCGATATCCTCGTCTCTCGGCACCTCTGCATGAATGGAGGCAATGCTGCGATTTGGCCCATAATTATGAACAATCAGATCATGCACGCCTACAATGCCATCGTATTTCTCTACTTCCTTTTGAATCTGGTTAGCAAGTTCCGGATCCACCGCTTCTCCGAGAAGCGGCTGTAAGGTATCTTTTGCAATGCCTACCCCAGCCCACATAACAACCAGAGAAACCAGTAGTCCGGCAATCGCATCTACATTAATATGAAATACCGCAAAAATCAAAATTGATACAATCGTTGCAGATGTCGTAAGCACATCCCCCATGGAATCTGTAGCTGTGGCAAGCATTACTTTTGATTGAATCCTTTTTCCTAATCTACGATTAAATGCCGCAATCCACAATTTTATCCCTACAGACAAAACCAAAATTAAAAACGGCACAATCTGAAAAGCCATATCTTCTGGATTTCTTAATTTGCCAATACTGGTTTTCAAAAAAGTAAATCCCATTTCTATAATAAGGAAAGACACAATCAATGCCGCCACATATTCCATGCGCCCATGACCAAATGGGTGTTCCTCATCCGCAGGTTTTTGGGCCATCTTTACACCCACGTAACCAATGATCGAGGATGCTGCATCGGAAAGGTTATTGAACGCATCTGCCATAACAGAAATACTGTTCAAAACAACTCCAATCAATAATTTTATTGCAAACAATATCAGGTTGCAAACAATTCCCACAATGCTGGATAACACTCCATAAGAAGTTCGCACTGCTGCATCTTCTGTGTCCGTATAATTTTTTACAAATTTACGCACTAAAAAATCTGTCATACATTCACCTATCATTCTTATTTCTAAATATTTCCTCTATCCTACTCAAAGTATTATCTGTTAGTCAAGCATTATCTTATCTCGCTACGCTATTTTATGCATTACGTGGTCTGGTTAACCATTTCTTCTGTATATACCCATTTCACTTTACACCTCACTTACATCTGTATATACATTTTGTAAAATGTAAAGTTTACATTAAATGTATTAAGTGCTATAATATCAAAGATATAAGTTCATTTCCAAAACGGAGGAGAAAACATGAGAGCGTTAGATTTGACTTTGCTTACTGATTTATATCAGTTAACCATGATGCAGGGATATTTCAAAAACCCAACCGACCAGATTGTAGTTTTTGATGCATTTTATAGAAAAAATCCATGTGACGGCGGATACGCGATTGCAGCCGGTCTGGAACAGGTTATCGAATATATTCGCGACTTGCATTTCACCCCAGACGATGTAGAATATCTGCGCAGTCTGAATATTTTTGACAATGATTTTCTGGAATATTTGAGAGGATTCCATTTTACTGGTGATATTTATGCAATTCCAGAAGGAACTGTTGTATTTCCAAGAGAACCTTTGCTGAAAGTTATCGCACCTGTTATGGAAGCTCAGCTGATTGAAACAGCTATTTTGAATATCATTAACCACCAGAGCTTGATTGCAACCAAAGCTTCCCGTGTTGTATACGCTGCACAGGGTGATGGCGTTATGGAATTTGGTCTGCGTCGTGCACAGGGACCAGACGCTGGTATCTACGGTGCAAGAGCAGCTATGATCGGTGGATGTGTGGGAACTTCCAACGTACTGACTGGTAAAATGTTCCACGTTCCAATCAAAGGAACTCATGCACACAGTTGGATCATGAGCTTTCCTGATGAATATACTGCATTTAAAACATACGCAGAACTGTACCCAAATTCCAGTATTCTGCTGGTAGACACTTACGATGTTCTGGATTCCGGTGTTCCAAACGCTATCCGCGTATTTAAGGAAATGCGTGAAAAATATCCTGATTTCAAAGGATATGGAATCCGTATCGACAGTGGTGACCTTGCTTACCTTTCCAAAAAAGCTTATGAAATGTTGGATGAAGCCGGATTTGGAGATGCTATTATTTCCGCATCCAGCGATTTGGACGAGTATCTGATTGACAGTTTGAAAGCACAGGGTGCAAAAATCAATTCCTGGGGTGTTGGTACTAACCTGATTACTTCCAAAGATTGCCCTGCTTTTGGTGGTGTTTACAAACTGGCTGCTGTTAAAGACAGCCCAGACGCAGAATTTGTACCAAAGATCAAACTTTCCGAAAACTCTGAAAAAGTAACAAACCCTGGAAATAAAACAATTTACCGTATCTATGATAAAGAATCCGGTAAGATTCGTGCAGACTTAATCTGTCTGGCAGAAGAAAAATTTGACCCAACAAAAGATATGATCGTCTTCGACCCAATCGAAACATGGAAAAAGACAAAAATCAAAGGCGGAACCTATACCATGCGTGAACTTCTAGTTCCAATCTTCAAAAAAGGTCTGTGCTGCTATACTTCTCCAAGTGTTATGGAAATGCGTACCATCTGCGAACGTGAACTGAACACATTGTGGCCTGAAACTCGCCGTCTGGTAAATCCACACGAAGTATATGTTGACCTTTCTGACAAGTTGTATGCACTGAAAGCCAGCCTGTTGGAAGAATTGAGTTCCAAATCCTTATAATTGAAGAGATGTTAAAAGCTGGCAAAACCATTTTGGTATGCCAGCTTTTTATGTTTCACTTTTCTTAACTCTCCATTTGCTGTCCCAGGAAACGAGCTGCCACCTGAGCACTTTTCTTTTCCACCTCATTAAAATCGCTTCCGTCTTTCTTGTTGATCAAAAATACAGAACCAATTACATCACCTGCAGACAAAATCGGACAAATAATCTGCGCTCCTGTTACATCTTTTTCATCTTCCAGAACCTGGATTCTTTTTTTATCCCCTAACAGCAGCACATCCCTCTCCTGAATCTTTTCGCCGAGAATTTTGCTGATATGTTTCCCCTGATATTCCTGCTGCTTTGGACCTGCCGCAGCAACTACCATATCATGGTCCGACACACAGGCAAGACACCCCAGCGTCTGTGCCAATGCTTGCACATATTCCCGCGAAATACTTTCCAGTTCTTCGATGGGCGAATATTTTTTCAATACAATTTCTCCTTCCCGCCCTGTAAAAATCTCCATTGGTTCTCCTTCACGGATTCGCATGGTTCTACGAATTTCTTTTGGAATTACTACCCTGCCTAAATCATCTATACGACGTACAATTCCTGTTGCTTTCATAATATCTTCTCCTTATATGGTAAATTTCTGATATTAGTATCGCTCATTTTTTAGAAATTATGAGTGGATTTACCAGTTTTCGGGGATTTCAAAATAACTTCTGATTTTCTGTCCTATTATAACGCAATCATCTTTACCTTAATGTTATAGTTCCAAACTGTTCTCTTTCATTGCACCTTCTATACGATTCTGTGAAAATATTCAATATACACATATACCCAGATTTCCCATTGCTGCCACCAAAGAAGAATCCGCATTACACCATGGCTTATCTACCCCAAAGAAAATAGATTCACTTGGTAATTTTTGATACAATTCTATATTCTCAGTATTATTTCCAAGTATTTGATACTTTCTTTTCTTAAAGTAAAATAAACTGCTTTCGCAAAGAAAAAGTGAGGTAAGACGCTGAGAACCACATATTTTTGCATCTTCCAATTTTGTAACATCAATTTCCGTAGATATTTCATCATATACACCATCAAACAATCGAAATATCAACCAATTATCTTTTACTTCCGGAACAATTGCTGAACGCCATGATACATGTGTGTCTATTTTCTGTATTAAAATATATTTTCCATCATAGGAATAAAATTCCTCATCCGTCATATACTTCTTATCCCGTTTTGCATATACTTTCCCAGCCGTCCGAAGTTGTATTGCTATAATATCTCCTTCAGTAAAGTAATCTTCTGTGTAAGTGTCAGGTTTGATTTTTTTCTTCAATGGTTGCGGTGACAGAAGCTGTCGTTTGAATTTTTCCAAGGCTTGTTTTCTTGATTTTAATACTTTCTCACCCGAATCAGCCCATACTTCCAATCCAAAATCTTCATCAATCATCGTTAAGGCTTTCTGTCTTATTTCATCTATAAGAATTCCCTTTTTCCACATAAAATCAGCCAGTGAATAAAAATAATCACACCATTCTTCTGAATCATTCTCATCTATCCCTTCAGCCCTCACAAACTCATCTATTTTCTGTAGTGCCTCTGGAACATCATAGTAATAGAATGCTGCTATATATTCACTTTTCAAATCTTGTGCTGTATCATTTCCAGTTATACTCGTACTCCACGCTCCCATAGTAATTTCCTTTTAGATATATATAAATTGTCCCTCTCAAAACTTGGAATCAAGCACTTATAGTTTACTTGTTTATTTTCAACTGCCTGTAAAAATTTAACGATATATATCATTTTTAATTTCTGCGACTCTTGCAAAAGCTTGTTCCAATGGCATACATAACGATTCTGGATATTCCTCCAAAAGATTCTTTCTTAAAATCAATGAATTGTATGCTGGTTTCCAACTTTTATTGATCACTTCAGGAAATGTTAAGCTCAATTCTTTAAATATCGGATAGTTCCCAACTAATATCAATTCTTCAATCGCAGGAAATGTTTCCGCTTTAAACCACCCTAACGGAATAATCTCTCCTTTTATCAATTGTTCATAAGAAGGAATTTCATCATATATATTTCTCCATGCATACCCAAAAATAGCTGTACAGAAATACATCTCTTTCCTCTCAGTTAATACAAATATTCGATATTTTTCCTTGTCCTTTATTGCAAACACATCGCCGCATTGTATCTTTGTTGGAAATGTTTTTTTATCCTTTGATATTGTTGTACCACTATAAGTTACCGCTTTCACTGTTTGGTTATCTGGCATTTTCTTATAAACCCGTCTTGTTTCCAGAAGTTTAGATAATTTCAAAGCCGGCTTCGATGAATAATCTTCTTTGAAATCGCTTTTGTAATCAATACACATTACCTCTACACCTAAAATCTGGTTTTTTGCACTAGCTGGAACATCAATTTTCCCGACTTTTTGAAGATTAGATTTCCCTAAAAATTCTGTTCCTGTATAACAGCCAATATGCCCGATTTCCTGCTCCAAGAAATCAATTTGCTTCACTTCTGATGCCTCATATGTATTTTTTAATATACAGCAAAAAACTTGTTCCTTGAATCCTGGTAATCTAACCCAATCCAAAATTACAACGATTCTTTTTCCTTCACCATATTTATATGCGAAACAATCACCTATATCCATTGGTGGAAATGACTTCTCATATGCATCATAATCCACATAACGTTTTCTTGTTTTTTTTCTTGGAACCTGTAATGATTCACAAAATGCACTTAGTTTTTTCTTGCGTAATTTCAAATCTTTAGCATCTGCACCCAATTCTTCATAAAAATCTAAGTTAGCACCGCTTTCGATAATCTCTTTCACTTTTTGAAGAATAAATTGTGACTGTTCGCAACACATCCATTCTGCCTTAGCCAAAGCAAAATAT
>JAXJUX010000277.1:0-4331 GCA_036308845.1 Ruminococcus sp. | reverse complement strand
GGTTATATACGGCAGACACGCCCGCATACCGGTCTGGAGGACTATAGTGGTTATTATTCTACGGTTGTCGAGTTTCTGGCGCTTTCTGAGGAGGAATGGTTTGGGCAGCTTACGGAAGGGTGTAAGCGAATCGGAAGGAATCTCAACGATACGAGAGGGCTTTTTCATTCGTTTCGTGATGCGAGAGAGACTATGATTCATCTTTTTGAGGATTTGGATGGAAATGTGGTGTATGATGATTGGGAGATTGTGTTTGAGCTTCGGATCAAGCGGTCGCGGGCGATTCGGATTTATGCGGATGTGTTGGTGATTACAGATACGCATGTGTTTTCACTGGAATTTAAGATGAATGACAAGATTGAGGAAGAGGAAGTGTTGCAGGCGGCCAAATACAGTGCCTATCAGGAAGTGATTTTTGGTCCGGATTATGATATAATTCCAGTACTTGTTTTGACGAAGGCATCTGATTTGTATACTTACGTTCCGCTGGGGAATTCGACGGCGGAGCTGCCTGTTTGCGCAGGCGATATGCTATTTAATATTTTTGATGAGTATTTGGGCTTTTTGGAGCGCTGAGGTTCATGGTTCCAAAAGCAAAACATAAGATGCAAAAACACGAGATGCGATATACATGAACCATAATATACATGAAGCGTAATATACATGAACCGCAATATACATGAAATGTAATATGCAGGAAATACAATAGAATGCCAAAATAAAAGAGGTGAACCAAGCAGCATGGATAAAATAACAAATACAATTTTAACAAATATGTGTATGGTCTGTGACGGAGACAATATTGTAGTGTTGGACAAGGTGAATTCGTACTATACAGGCGTTACATTTCCGGGTGGGCATATTGAAAATGGTGAATCCATGGCGGATGCGATGATTCGGGAGGTTTGGGAAGAAACTGGTCTGAAAATCAGCCATCCGAAGTTATGTGGGATTTACAATTGGATGCGTACGGAAGATGTTCGATATCTTGTCTTTGTTTATCTGGCAACGGAATTTTTCGGGGAGCTGCATTGCTCCAGGGAAGGAAGGGTTCGTTGGATAAAGAAGGATACATTTTTACAGGAAAATCTGGCACCGGGAATGGATAAGGTATTTGAAATTCTTACGGGAAATCAGTATACAGAATGTTTTTATGACCAGACATCAAAAAGCGAATATTTAAAATGATTTTACAGCAAAAAACAGGAGGCAGCAGATGAAATATTTAAAACAATTTGGAATCATCATCGCCATTGCATTTATTGGAGAAGTATTGCGTGCGCTTATTCCATTGCCAATTCCGGCAAGTATTTACGGCATTATTTTGTTGTTTTTGGGATTGGAAAAAGGAATCATCAAGCACAGTTCCGTAAAAGAGGTAAGTGTATTTCTTATTGAAATTATGCCGGTGATGTTTGTGCCGGCGGCAGCGGGGCTGATGGAGTCTTGGGGGATTTTGAGTGAAAATTTACTTGTGTACATAGTGATTACAGTGGTTACAACTGTTTTGGTTATGGTGACTGCGGGAAAAGTTACGCAGTTCATGATTCGAAAATCCAAAAAAGGAGGAGATACAAATGCATGATTTCTTTGTAAATTCTGTTTATTTTGGTGTGTTATTGTGTCTGGCAACGTATGAAATCGGTGTGTTATTGAAAAAGAAATTCAAAGTGGGCGTGCTGAATCCATTGTTGATTTCTATTGTACTGTCCATTGCTTTTTTGAAAGTATTTCATATTGAATATAAGGTTTTCAATGAGAGTGCCAAATATCTCAGTTATTTGTTGACGCCTGCCACGATTTGTTTGGCAGTCCCTTTGTATGAGCAGTTTGAGTTATTGAAAAAGAATTACAAGGCCATCCTTGCGGGGATTGGTTCGGGAGTCGTGATGAGTTTGGTGAGCGTTTGGGCGCTGGCAAATCTCTTTCGGTTGGATTACGCCAGTTATGTGACATTTTTGCCAAAATCCATTACCACAGCGATTGGTATGGTTATATCGGATGAATTGGGCGGCTATGTGGCACTGACGGTTGTGGTCATAATTATTACTGGTGTTTTGGGAAGTATGATTGCGGAAAGTGTATGTAAGCTTTTTAAAATCGAAGAACCGATTGCGAAAGGAATTGGAATCGGAACTGCTTCGCATGCGATGGGAACCACAAAAGCAATGGAAATGGGGGATGTGGAAGGCGCAATGAGCAGCCTTTCTATCGTGGTTGCAGGAATATTGACGGTAATCGGAGCAAATATATTTGCTGGATTTCCATTGGTTTAAAGGAGTTAGAAAATGAGAACAGGACTAGTTTTAGAAGGCGGCGCAATGCGCGGTATGTTTACGGCCGGCGTATTGGATGTATTTATGGAAAATAATATGGAAATTGATGGAATCATCGGTGTTTCTGCGGGCGCTTTGTTTGGCGTGAACTATTTATCCAAACAAAAAGGTCGTGTGATTCGTTATAACAAGCGCTTTGCAGGCGATAAACGAAATATGGGAATCCATTCCCTGCTGAAAACGGGGGATATTGTAAATAAAGAATTCGCATATTACACCGTTCCGCAGACCATTGATATTTTTGATGATAAGACATTTATGGAATCCCAAATTCCATATTATGCAGTTGTGACAAACATGAAAACGGGCGAACCAGAGTATATGCCGATTCGCAGTGTATTTGAAGATATGGAAATATTGCGCGCGTCAGGTTCGATGCCTTTCGTATCCCGCCCGATTATTTTAAATGGAAAAGAATATCTGGATGGCGGCGTTTCAGACAGTATTCCGTTCGAAAAATTTATGGAAATGGGATACGACCGATTGATTGTCGTGCTCACCAGAGACCTTACATACACGAAAAAACCGATGTCCAAGCGGTTGATTTCCATTGCTTATAGAAAATATCCAAAGTTTAAAGAACAGCTATTGCAGCGACACGAAAATTACAATGCAAGCATCCGTAAGCTGAAAAAATTGGAAAAAGAAGGAATGGTTTACATTGTTCGTCCTTCAGAACCGATAGAAATCGGTCGAATGGAGAAAAATCCGGAAATGCTTCAGAAAGTGTATGATCTGGGTGTGAAGGATGCGAAAAATGAAATAAAAGATATCGAAACATTTATTTCAAATAAATAAGCGGACCAATCCATGTGATGTTATTATATTGGACGTTTTTTGTAGCAAATGAAAATAAGATTGATTACCATGCGATGGAATATGATCGGAGATAGTATGTGGAGGAATGAAAAATGGTTAAAAAGATTGTCAGGGATGTCTTTTTCTTAGGACAAAAATCGGAGCCCGCAACGAAAGCCGACATCCAGGTTGGCATTGACTTGCAGGATACATTACAGGCCAATCGTGCGGGCTGTGTTGGCTTGGCTGCTAATATGATTGGCGTAAAAAAGAATGTTATTATTGTAAATATGGGATTTATGGATGTTGTCATGTTTAACCCAGTGATCACAAAAAAGGACACACCGTATGAAACGGAGGAAGGATGTCTTTCCTTGGATGGCGTCCGCAAAACAAAACGCTATGAAAATATTGTAGTGGAATACTACGACATGCAGTGGAAGAAAAAGACGATGAAATTGTCTGGTTGGCCGGCACAGATTTGTCAGCACGAAGTGGATCACTTAAATGGAATTATTATTTAAACGTGAGGTACCGGTATGAATATACAAATATTTGGAACCAACAAGTGTTTTGATACGAAGAAAGCGATGCGCTATTTCAAGGAACGCAACATCAAGTATCAATTCGTGGATATGAAAGAAAAAGGATTGAGCAAAGGTGAATACAATAGCGTAAAGCATGCAGTCGGCGGTCTGGACAAGATGTTAAATCCGAATTGTAAGGATAAGGACGCATTGGCGCTGATTAAGTACATTGCGGATGAAGATAAGGATGAAAAGGTTCTGGAAAATCAGAAAGTTTTGCTGACTCCGATTGTGAGGAATGGGAAGTTGGCTACGGTAGGGTATAAGCCGGAAGTTTGGAAAGAGTGGAAGTAAATGAGGTGATGTAAATCATGAAACAAGAATTTTTAAAATATTCAAATACAAAGGAAAATACTGTTCCAGCCATCCTCTGGCTTCCACCCGGAGAAGTAAAAAGCGTACTCCAAATCGTACACGGAATGACCGAGCATATCGGCAGATACGAGAAGTTAGCCGAATTTTTAACACAACAAGGAATCGCAGTTGCAGGTTTCGACCTGAGAGGGCACGGACAAAATGGCATTGGTAATCCATGTGCTTCTTTTGGCGAACATGGTTGGGAAGTGACGCTGGAAGATATCCATCAACTGCACATTTCTTTGAAAACACG
>JAXJUX010000276.1:0-5046 GCA_036308845.1 Ruminococcus sp. | reverse complement strand
GGATTTCTGCTGGTTCCAGATATTTATCTTCCTGGAACAGAATCGCTCAGCCTTCTCCCATGGAATAATTCTTCGTTTCATGGAAGCTGTAACATCCGAAATCACCAATGGTTCCCAGTGGTTTTCCTTTATAAAATGCATTCACTCCCTGTGCTGCATCTTCGATGACTTTCAGGTTATATTTTTTTGCAATTGCCATAATTTCATCCATAGCACAGGAAACACCTGCATAATGAACAGGAACAATCGCTTTTGTTTTTTCTGTAATCGCATCTTCAATCAAACGCTCGTCAATGTTCATCGTCTCAGGACGAATATCTACAAAAACACATTTTGCCCCACGCAGTACGAAAGCATCCGCAGTGGATACAAATGTATAGGAAGGCATAATAACTTCGTCTCCCGGCTGAATATCAGCAAGAAACGCTGCCATTTCCAGAGCATGTGTACAAGATGTTGTTAAAAGAACATGCTTCGTATCAAATTTTTCTTTCATCCATGCAGAACAACGTTTGGTAAATGGTCCATCTCCACAAATCATACCGTTTTGTTCTACAGCTTCTTTTATATAGGCCAGCTCACTTCCAATGAAGGGGGGTCTGTTAAAGCTAATTTTCATTGTATCCTCCTTGTTTGGCTTCAAATACAAATTTGGTAGAAATTTTCTTTAAATTTTATCATAACGTATTTTCCTGTTTTTTTCAATCTTTTCTTTATATGAGCTATCATAATATAAAAAACCTCCTTCTCATCTTTTCATTTCCAGGACGAGAAGGAGGTTTTCTTATTAAATGTTATTTTTATTCAGGCAAGAGCATTTCATAATCCTCAAACATAAGCTGCAAATTGTCTACTTTTTTCTCCGTATGATAATGCCCTGCATACCAGGCTTTATATGTCAAACGTTTCTCAATACGTTCCAACCAGATTTCCGTAGATTTATCCACATTACTCTGATCTATTCCCGGCAAAAAGACTTCTGTCGGTTCGTATTGTAAAGGCACCGTATGGGAAAGTACAATATCCACCGTCCAATTGCATTTTTCCAACTGCTGCTCCACATAATTTTTAGTTTCATCCGATGGCTGTTCATCCGGCCACCATTCCGGTGTTCCCCCGCGGGCTCTGGCAATACGCCATTTTTTATCCACAGAATACGCTCCGCCTATCACGATTGCCTTCTGTCCGTCGAAATCATAGATTTCTCCGTCCTTTGCGAAGATTATATTGGGATATTCCGGATCCACATAAACGGTTCCTCCATGCCATGTTTGCTCCTGATAAGTAAAAATCGTATATGGTCGCTGCTCATGATTGCCGTGAATACAAAACAAGGTAATCGGAAGCTTCGAGATATATTCTTTTTTATAAGCGTCCCTATGAAGTCCGTAATAATTGATACCCGCATCCCCGAGAATAATCAGAATATCCTCTTTCGCAGTCTGCATGCGTTCACAAAATACACCAATCCGTTTAAAACCTCCATGCGTATCTCCGGTCAGATAAACATTTGTCTCACCCGGCGGTGATACATGAAATAATTTCTTTACATTTTCCGTCGTTGCACGAATCACTTCTTCTTGAGAAATTCCTTTCAACTGTGCAATCGTTTTGACAATAAGCGATAAATTTAAAGAAGTATTTCGTTTTCCTTCGCTTCCTTCCGGTTTTAAAAATGGGGAATCTGTTTCCAGTAAAATCCGGTCCAATGGTACGGAAACAACCGCTTTACGTAATTCCTCTTTATCCGGATGGGTTACTTTTCCACCGATACCAAGAAACAATCCAAATTCTTCCACATATCTGCGTGCTTCTTCTACTCCTCCATCAAAACAATGTACTACGCCCGACTGCTTCAACGGATACTCGCTCAGGATTTCCATAGCGTCTTCATGAGCATCTCTGATATGCAAAATAGCCGGCAGTCGGTTATCCTGCGCAATTTCGAGCAAATTCCGAAACCACAGCTTCTGCTGCATTTTCTGAGCCGCGGAAATCTTTACACTGTAATCCAGACCAGTCTCACCTACGGCAATCACTTTCTGTCTATTTACCGCCTCTTTCAAATAGGAACGCCATACATAATTACGCTGTGAATCATATTCCCCAACGTGTTTGGGATGGAGTCCTACTGCATAGTAAATCCATGGATACGCATGTAATTTTTCACGCATCGTTTCATTGGATTCCATCGTAATTGCGGGATTGATCACCAGATCAATCCCTGCCGCTTTGATGGCTTCTAAAACTTCTTCTCTGTCTTTATCAAATTTTATATGATCATAATGGGCATGACTATCCATCAACACAAACACCCCTTTTCCCAATCAATCTTCTTTATTACCAGGTACCATATTTGCTGTCAACCACATACAGACGTGTCACTTTCTGAGCCTCTCCCACTTTCACTACCAGCTGAAACCCAGATCTTGTTGCGTCCATCAAAGTCCATACATTTCCATCTTCCTGGTCATAAAACAATGCACTGTAGTAGGAATCGAAATCCAAAGAATCAAAATCAAGCACATTGTCATACAAAATCTCTACCAGATAGGCCTCTCCTTCTTTTTCAATTTTCAGAATCGAATAATAGGTATTTCCTTTTGTGATAATGAGATTATCCTGAATTTTTTCAATACTGTCAACCGCACGATACACGACATTTCCAGATCGATCAATAACGTAACTGCTTGATTCATCTTCGGCTACGGCATAATTTCCCACAAAATCAGATACACTCTTGTACTGTGGAGAAACGATCACTTCCAGTTCTTCATTCAAAAATCCCCATCCGTCGTCCGTCAAAAAGGCGGCTCTGTCATTGACAAATGGTCGTACCGTCTGATAAGGCAACGCTTCAAAACCAGAAATGGAACATACACCATATACGTCATCTTTCTCAACCATTGCATTGCCCAAACTGCTTAACACCACTTCATTTTCATACTCTGTCGGCACGATTTCATACACCATAGACTGCAAAACGTCACAGAATAATACTCCATAGGCATCGTTGTTTTTTACGGAAATATAATAGCCTTCACCAGTAAAATCCATCTGCTGATAGGTTCCAAACGGTACCAGAAACTGCCCGAACATATTCACAATTCCCTGTTCATTCTGCTCATTTGTCACAATGTAGAAATAACCCAAATACATTGGTGAGATCTCTTTGCAGGACGGAATTTCAACCATCTGGTTATCTTCTAATCGCAAAATCACAGCATTTCCACCTCGGATACCACTGACCATCGTCTGGTCATCCACTTCGAAGACACCTGAAAACGAATCAAACTCGAACGCTACTTTACTTTCAAAATCAACGGTGCGAATCATGCCCCAACGTTCCTCGCGTTTTACAAATGCGTATTCCGCTCCCACATAGTAATCAATATCAGAAAAGACATCACTCAGCTTTTCTCCTGATTTATTGATAAACCACTTATTTTCTGTATCCCCCACAACCGCAATATCTTCCATCTGCTGTGCTTCTTCATACACCGCTTCCAGTTTCACCTGACCTGTTTCCCCATCCAGGTAACCGGTAAACCCGTCTTCTTTAAATCTGATATACTTTAACCCTGCTTCTAAATCCGTTTCATTGATTTCATCAAAAATACGGGAAATTTCTTCACCTTTGCTGTTGAGCAAAACAGCTTCTCCTGCTTCCGTATATTTGATTGCTCTGAGGAATGGTTTGGCGGTGCTATAAGCAAGATTTTCTACATTACCATCTTCCACATAGCGAAAGAACCACAACCAGGAGAACATCAATACAACAATCAATAATCCGTACACTATCTTATTCTTCTTCATCATCCTCGTCCTCCTCATCTATATCTGTGTATAAGCAATTGTCCCATAAAGTTTCATTCACATTCTTCATATTGTATTTTTTCATCAAATACGTAATCAACTCTTCATCAGCAAATGGCATTACTTCATTTTCCCCGATCACTTTTACCATAAAAATCTCCTTTGCTTCCGGAATCTTATACAGCGTATAGGAATCATCCATCTTGACAACGAGCCATGGTTCGGCAGTTACCACTTCTTTCTTGTCTTCATTCATAAAACGATGATTGTCATCCATTTCTTCGAATGTGTATACCCCTTTCGCCCCTGCAGTTGCGTCATATTCTTCCAATGATCTTACTTTATAGTCCTCTGCCGGAAAGAGTGTATTCTTCAAATAGAGATTTTCACAGAAACTCAGAAAACAGATTACCGTTGCCGCCATATCAAATATATATCCTTTTCCTGAAAAAGGAAGGGTGCCGCTGAAACGGATAAGTAAGAAACTATTCATCATGCCTGCTACAAAGCGAGTCAACAAATGTACAAAGGCAGCTACGTATACCGGATAGAACTCCTTATAAATTCTATATTTTCTGCCAAGGCAACGATACATACTCACCAGAAACAGTACAAACACCAGTATGTATATTACAGTCGGAATCCATCCGCCAAAATACAAACATGTCTGAACCGGATCCTGCAGCTGACAGAGCACTTCCTCTCTCAAACAATAGAATTCTCCCGTCAACTCTGCTTTTCCTAACATTTTTATCTGACTCAAAAATTGCAGGAAATAATCTTTCTTCTGAAGAAAGAAAGCATGTTCACCAATGCTGCTGGTTAAATATTCGATCACGCCCACGATCACAAACCAAAAGCATGCATAAATGCCCATACATTTCAGACGCTCTTTCTTATATCTGTCTCTGCAATCATTCTTTTTATAAGCAGCGTAAAGAGCAGCGATACGAATAAGAGCCATCTGTTCCAAAAAAACTCCGCCCCATTCATATGAAAAAAATATGGATACCGCATCGAAAAGTACGATTGCAAGGATGCCTGCCATCTTATTCTTTTTGCTTTGTTTCATTTTTCCAATGAGCATCAGCAAAACAGGATATAAAATCAGATTACATCCATCATAAAAAATGCGTTCCCATAAACTGCTATATGTATAAAAATCACAAAGAATTGTGTAATATACGACGCCTCCTGAGAAAATACCAACCCACACCATGAGATTTTTCC
>JAXJUX010000275.1:0-2188 GCA_036308845.1 Ruminococcus sp. | reverse complement strand
TTGCAGAGCTTATACTTGAAGATATCAAGAACGGGAACTCCTTTTTCTTTCTGGGCATTACATTTACGGAGAAGCTTTCCAACTCCGAAAGTGCTGAAAAATGAAGAGATTGCATTATAAAGTTCCTGTCCATCCTGATTCTGTGGTAAAATCCCGTCTTTGACAGTTGATTAAGAGCCAAAAGCCCACAAATCGCGTGTTTACGCCATTTGTGGGCTTCTTTCTTTTGTTTGGAATGTAGCTATATTTCTACTTTTTTGTAGCAGTCAATATTTTTTTCATATTTCTCTGTGAAATGATTTCGTAATCAGTTCTGAAACCGAAGGCATCATGTAGCTGGTCAGTAAGATCTGTGCGTGTGTATTCCGGGATATAACCTTCTCCGGGTATCACCATCATGTTCATTTCTTTCAGAGTTCTTATGATGCTCTCACAGGTATAACGTTCACCAAGTTTTTTCTCAAGTATCCTATAGATAATTAGTGCTGTGAAGCATGTGATGAAGTGTGCTGTGATTCTGTCTTTGCGGCTAAGATATACTGGTCGCGCCCGAAATTCACTTTTCATTATTCGGAAGCATTCCTCAATCTGCCAACGCTTTTGGTTGATACTAATGATTGTTGGAACATCGTCCTCCAGGTTGGTACAGACGGCATAGAGGCCATCG
The DNA here is from genome assembly GCA_036308845.1 of Ruminococcus sp. Taxonomy (GTDB): domain Bacteria; phylum Bacillota; class Clostridia; order Lachnospirales; family Lachnospiraceae; genus Oliverpabstia. Next base: position 1,521 of record JAXJUX010000275.1, on the reverse strand, counting down.
TACCGTTCTTCCTCTCTGACAACATCTTCATCAATAGAGGTGACGGTTTTATCCGCTATTTCTCCGTCGGATGTGCAGTGATCCTGCCGAACAAATCTTTTGGGATCATTTTGTCGGTTCCTGTTCAGAACAGAAGGATTTTCAGCCAGTTTTGCGGCCCGTTCAAGCTGGCGGTTGCGTATCTTTCTCTGATAATCACGGTATTTGAATGAGAACGTCACGATGAGATGTTGTTCTACTCCGTCTTCATTTATCCAACGGTCTTTATAGAAAGTCTTATCATAATGATCATTTTCATCCAATTCGCTGAGCTTGAATACACTTTGGGTTCCACTGAGATGCCACCCATCATCTGAGAGACAGAAATCTTTGAGAAATCCCTTCAGTTTTTTGATTGACTGCGTTGTTACAAACCGGCGGTCTGCTGTGTTGTTCAAAATCCTGTTGGAAGTTGATGAGAGGCCGGCATCCGTACAAACGATAAATCTTTTTACTCCGAAATCAGAAAGGATCTTTTTTTCAAGAGGATTCATGGAAGGCTGCTCATTTTCATTTCCGTTAAAAACGGAGAATGTGAGAGGTATGCCGTCGGCATCCATAAAAAGGCCCATCTGTATAATCGGGTTTGGCCGATGCTCCTTGGAGTGACCATATTTCCTGAAGTCGTCCTCTTTCTCGATCTCAAAGTAATAGTTGGTACAGTCGTAATAGAGGACCCCTTTCCGGCGATCCATTACCTGCTCTGAATTCTTGTAAAGCTGCGACTGGAAGAAGTCATTTTCCTTTGCAATGATTTCCAGCGCCCTGTATACCTGGTGAAGCTCGCAGTCCGGCTTTTCCAGGAACATCTGGGACAGTTCAAGAGAATTTTTTTTCGATCCCGGAAAAATGATCCTTGCGAAAACGAGCATCGACAAGACGTCATTTAGATCGTACTCGAATTTATATTTTTCTGCGATCACTGCACAGATCCTATTGATTCCAAGGTCATAATAGATGTCTTTGAGAAAAAGATATCCTATGTTCACACTCCGACGGCATCCCTTTTCAATTCTGGAAGAAGAGGAGTACTTGATGATGATGTCTTTTTTGGAATTTCTCTCTTCTGCAGACCGCTTTGCAGCGTATTGCTTTGCCCATTCCAGAGGTTCCATATCACCACAGATTTTTTTGATCTCATCATAGGACCCAATCTTCTCAATGGTCTTTGTCGTGACCTTTCCATCAATCCTGACAGATTTACTAAGATAATAGATAGTCGTATTTTTGGATTTTGATACACTCACCTTCATTACCTTGTGCCTCCTGTGATCTTATTATACCAAATATAGTCACATATAGCTACAAAAAAGATGAGAAAGTTTGACAAAAAATGCAGGCTCTACAATGGCCTGCGCATTTCTTTTGTTATGTAACTGTCAAACTACCGCTCTCATGAGTCTAGTCACGAGCATCCTGCGCTAGTTGGTGAATTTCATTTTGCGTGGACAGAGAATATCCGATATGATAAACTTATTCTGA
>JAXJUX010000274.1:0-8112 GCA_036308845.1 Ruminococcus sp. | reverse complement strand
TGCCTGGTAGTGCTGAATCAGGCGGACAGTCTGGAGGCATCTGCAGGGTTAGATGCAGTATTCCAGATGCAGGAGCAGGTTGCGTCTCAGATTGGTGTTTCAGATGATAAAAGGATAAAAGTAATGGCAGCCAGTGCAGTGACTGGTTTTCAGATTTATGAGCTGAAGGAAACATTGGCGAAGATGGTTCCGGACGAGCAGCAGGGAAGAAGAATCGTTGGAGATTTGTTGGATACAGAAAAGATAACGGTACTTGTGGTTCCGATTGATAAGGCTGCTCCAAAAGGACGATTGATTTTGCCGCAGCAGCAGACGATTCGTGATATTCTGGAAGCAGGGGGTGCCTGCGTGGTTGTTCGTGATGTAGAATTGGAAAAAACATTGAAAAAACTGGACGGTCAGGTTGGGTTGGTCATTACAGACAGTCAGGCATTTAAAGAAGTATCCAAAATCGTTTCAGAGGATATTCCATTGACATCATTTTCTATTTTATTTGCCAGATACAAAGGAGAATTGCAGCCACTCTTAAAAGGAGTAGAAGCGATTTCTACACTGCAGGATGGGGATAAAGTGCTGATTTCCGAAGGGTGTACCCATCACCGCCAGTGCAATGATATTGGAACTGTGAAAATGCCGGGTTGGATTACGAAGGCATCTGGTAAAAAACTGGAATTTGTATTTACCAGCGGTGGAGAATTTCCGCAGGATCTGACGCCGTATCGGATGATCGTGCATTGCGGCGGATGTATGCTGAATGCGAGAGAAATGAAATATCGCATTGCCTGTGCAGAGGATGCAGGTGTTCCGATGACCAATTATGGGATGATGATCGCAAAAATGACAGGTATTTTGGAAAGAAGTTTACAGCCGGTACTTTCCAAAAAATAGGAAATAGTATATAATAGTGTGCGAAAAGGGCAGAAAGTCGCAAACCCCATAAAGCAAGTTGTTTTATGGGGGATTTTTCTGCATGATAAACAAATATGGGAGGTCCAAAGTGAGAGAATTATGGGATATGTTCTGGACATTTGCTCGCATGGGTGCCGTTACATTTGGCGGCGGTTATGCCATGCTTCCAATTATCCAGAGAGAAATTGTTGAAAAACGTCAATGGGCAACAGAAGAAGAAGTTATGGACTATTATGCAATCGGTCAGTGTACACCGGGGATTATTGCAGTAAATACCTCTACTTTTATCGGATATAAAAGAGCAGGTGTGATTGGCGGAATCCTTGCTACACTTGGATTCGTGGCACCATCTTTGGTAATCATTACAATCATTGCCGCATGTCTGCAGAACTTTGCGGAAATCGTTTGGGTACAGCATGCATTAAATGGTATTCGTGCCTGTGTATGTGCGCTGGTTTTTGATGCCGTTATAAAATTAGGAAAAAAATCAATCATTGATCCATGGTGTGTTGTGATTGCGGTCGTTGTATTAGGACTTTCTTTGTTCACCAATGTATCTCCGGTTATCATTGTATTGATTGCAGGTGCATCCAGTATTGCATTGAAAACAATCCAGAGAAAGGCAGGTAAAAAAGCATGATTTATTTGCAGATGTTTTGGGAATTCTTTAAAACTGGATTATTTGCAGTAGGCGGCGGTCTTGCTACATTGCCATTTTTGTATCGCATGGCAGAAAGTACAGGCTGGTTTACCGCAGAAGATGTGGGAACGATGATTGCGGTATCCGAATCCACACCAGGAGCCATTGGAGTTAATATGTCTACTTATGTTGGATATATGACAGGCGGAATTGTAGGTGCAGTGATCACTACCATTGGTCTGGTTGCTCCATCCATTATTGTTATTATCATTATCAGTAAAATTCTGGAACAGTTTAAAAACTCTCAGGTTGTAAAAGATGCGTTTTATGGTCTGCGTCCTGCATCTACAGGCTTGATTGCAGCAGCAGGAATCGGTGTTGTGAAAGTGGCACTTTTATATGCGGACAAGCTGGGAGATATGAGCCAGGTTGCAGAATGGTTCCGTTTCGGACCGATTGTGCTGGCGGTAGCAGTATTCTTTGCTATGAAAAAAGTGAAATGGCATCCGGTTGTGTTTATTGCTATTTCTGCAGTGGCAGGAATTCTTTTTCAGATGTAAAAGCCGAAAAAAGCAGTTGAATTCAAATCAACTGCTTTTTCTTATGTTAGGAATATTTTGTTTAGATTACCCAAACGCCATCTTTGAAAATCTGATAGGATTTTCCGTCAAAATCGTAACCCATAATTTCCAAATCTTCACTTCCGATCATGAAGTCCACATGGTTTACAGAATCATTGTAACCAACTGCTTCAAAATCTTCATCGGTCATGTTCTCGAAACCTTTGATATTGTTTTTGAAGGCACGTCCAAATGCCAGGTGGCAGCAGGCATTTTCATCAAATAATGTATTTAAGAACAAAAGTCCTGTCTGGTTTACCGGAGAGTTGTAGGATACAAGAGCAACTTCACCCAGATATCGGCTGTTTTCGTCCATATCCAGCATAGTTTCCAGAACATCCAGTCCTTTTTCTGCTGTTACAGCTACAGCTTTTCCATTTTCGAAAGTAATGGTGAAATTTTCGACCATCTGTCCATTCAGGGACAATGGTTTTGTGGAAACGACAACACCGTCTACGCCATCACGTTTTGGCATCGTAAATACTTCTTCTGTAGGCATATTGGCTGTAAAATCAACCCCTTTCAGGTTCGTTTCACGAGCACTGATCCATACATGGTTTGGCTGTAATTTCAATTTTAAATCTGTACCATTCGCGGATTTGAAGGTCAGATAGTCAAGATTCATTGTGTTTAATGTTCTGCTTTTGCTTAACAAATTTTCGATGTGGTCTTTCCAAGCCTGTACAGGGTCTTCGGTGTCCAAACGCATGGCTTTGATGATTGCTTTCCAGAGTTTCTCCACAGCTTCATCTACAGACAAATCAGGAAATACACGTTTTGCCCAGTTTGGAGATGGAGTAGCAATGATCAGCCACTGATTGTTGTTATCTTCCATGTCGCGGTATTTTTTTAATACAGAAAACTGCGCTTTTCGAACGTCAGCCATTTTCTGCAAATCGATTCCAGCATAAGCTTCTGGATCTACGTCATATACACGAATCTTACAAGGAAGTGTTTCAGCCTGATTGCGGGCTTTTGCTTCCTGCCATGGCAATATTTCGGATAATGTTTCGGTATCCTGATTCAGCCAATGAAGACGATCAATTTCTTCATTTGTCCAATCAATTGTTACTCTGTGAGCTTTGTTAGCATAACTTACTTTAACAAGCTCTTTCACAAAATCAGCAGAGCGGGTAGATGCCTGAATCATCACATCCTGACCTGGCTGAAGGTTAATGCCGATTTCAACGGCAAGTTTTGCATAATCTTCGTAAATTTTTTGATTCATAATGTTCCAGTCCTTTCTTAGAGTCGAATGATGAGAAGTTAGTCATCACTATTATTATCTTAGTCTAACCGAAAAGTGTCAAGAGTAAAAGGAACAATTCTGTATTTGGAGAAAATGACTTGTAGGTGGAAAAATGTACCATAGAAGAATACGGATTTCGTTAATATAGTCTGATTAAGTGATAGATATAGGTAGCCATAATTCCATTTGATGTACATCTGTATTGCCTTTAAAGTATTTTTCTGCACAGAATGAAGACGGTGTGAGTTTATTTTGTGGAAGCCAAATTTCGTAAAGATAATTGTTTGCCTGATATAGTGCATTGGTAACAAGAAATTCAAAAGTATCAGCTTCTATTTTGCAAACGATATATTTACCGGGCTGCAGTATAAAAGGTGTCATACTATCAAAATGGGGTAAAAATATGTTTGGGACAGAACCGCCTACAAAATACATAAATGAATTATTTTCAGAATCAGGACTATGAGATACGCCTAATTCTATGTTGTTTGTAAAAGATATTGGTAATTGTTTTTTAGTCCTATGAAAAGTTTTCCATAATTCACCAGGTACATCAATTCCAAGTGTTTGCCCTACGGGAATTTGTTCAGAAATATATACAGGTGCTTCATAGCCTAAATATATATCAGGATCTGTTAGCATAACTTGATTGATTTCAAGAATAATATCTCCGATAATTAATGGAATGCCTTCGTTGGCAATTGTATAGTTTAGTGATAGTTCTGGCTTTATGAAGGTATTTAATGTTGGACGTTGCGTTCGGTATTTATTTGGCGTGATACCGAAAGATTCTTTAAATGCTTTAGTATAGTTGGCATGACTAGAGTATCCAATTTCAAATGCAATATCGATGATTTTTTTATCAGGAATATTTAGTAGTTCAATAGAATGTGCAAGACGTCGAAGTTTTATATATTCTTGAACAGGCTTATGAACTAATCGGCAAAATAGTCGTTGGTAATAAAACATGGATAATCCCACCATGTCTGCCAACATTTTTGTGGATAAATTTTTATCTAAATTATTTTCAATGTAATCTATAGATAATTGGATTGCTTCACATGAATGCATATATGTATCTCCTAAGTTGATAGTTGAATTATACCATATTTATAATTTTATGACTTTTCTCAGAATGCCCTTTTCTGCAATAAAAAATATTTGTGTAGTGTTTTTATATAAGTCATGGTTAAGAGGGTTGCATATCAGATATATTTATGTTAATTTATAGTTGTTAATGCATCAAATGTATTGTGATTTATGCAGAGAAACAATCGGTTTTTAATCAAGAAGAAATCTTCTTCTTTATGTACAAGTATCTCTCTATTTCAGAGAAAATATCCCAAATGATAAATTAGAAAATTAATATCTGAGGCATTTAGTTGCCTGTATTTTATATTTACGGTATAATTTAGGTGGTTTCTTTGCATATTTATGAAAGGAGACTATGTGGAGAACAGTAGAAATCAAGAACTAATTTTTACAAAAGATGATGCTAATAAAATTCACCAACAAGAGGATGCAGCTCTGAAAGTGGTAGCACAATATTTTCAGGAGGAATTGTTAAACTATTTAGGGATTACTGGAAAAGTAGTTGGGATTGCTCCGACAGAAAGTGTTCATGTGGAACTGAGAAAATTTTATCAGGATTTCAATTTTGTTATGGAAGATGGAACATGGAAACATTTAGAATTCCAAAGTACGGACAAAGGCATTCAAGATTTAAAACGTTTTCGTGTATATGAAGCACTTACAAGTTATACTAATAACGTGGAAATTACTACATATGTGTTATATTCGGGAAAGATCAAAAATCCAATAACTGAATATACAGAGGGAGTGAATACATATCGCATACAGCCTATTATAATGAATGATAAAGATGCACAAAAGATATTGGAAAAGTTGCAGGAGAAAATGGAACATGGGGAAGAAATCGAGAAAATTGATTTATTACCATTGGCATTATGTCCATTGATGGGTGGCGATATTTCTTTAAAAGAGCGAATTTTTACGGCATATGAAATTACGAAAAAGGTAACAACGGTTAATGTTGAAGATATACAAAAGATAGAGGCGGTATTATATATTATGGCAGATAAATTTTTGGATTCAAAAGAAATGGAAGAATTAAGGAAGGAGATTAAAATGACTCGATTAGGACAGATGATTTATGCAGATGGGCGTGAAGAAGGATTATTGCAGGGAATTCGTGTATTAATTGAAACTTGTAATGAGCTTGGACAAACAAAGAATGCAACAATTACAAAAGTGGTGGAAAAATTTGGAATTACAAATGAAGCCGCAGAAAGAAACGTAGAAGAATATTGGAAATAGATAAAACGAAGGAAAAGTATAAGCGATGAACTTAGGAAAATTAAAGGAAATTAAAGATTTGAGAACCGTATGGCCACATGAAGCATTGGATTTTACTCCTTGGCTGGCGGAAGATGATAATATAGCAATTTTGGGTGATGCCGTTGGGCTGGATATTACAGTGGAAGAAACGGAATCTAATGTTGGAAATTATAATGTGGATATCTATGCAACGGAGACGGGAACCGGTAAAAAGATTATCATTGAAAATCAGTTGGAAGATACGAACCATGACCATTTGGGAAAGTTGATTACGTATGCATCTGGAAAATCAGCGGATATTATTATCTGGGTGGTAAAACATGCGCGTGAAGAACATCGGGCGGCGATAGAATGGTTAAATAATCATACAGATGATGAAATTGGTTTTTTCTTATGTGAAATCAAATTGTATAAGATTGGAAATTCGGATGCTGCTGTCAAATTCGAAGTGGTTGAAAAACCAAACGATTGGGTAAAAGAGATTAAAAAAGATACTTCCAATAATCCCACAAAACAATTCCGATATGATTATTGGGTTGCATTTAACAGTTATGCGTTTGCAAATACTCAGTTTTCAAAAAATTTCAATCAGAGAAAAGCGAGTACCGATCATTGGATGGATTTGAGTATAGGATCTTCGGATTGTCACATTGCTGTTTCTCAAATTAAAAAAAGAAATGCGTTGGATGTGGAAATCTATATTCATGAGGATAAAAATTTGTTTGCCAATTTGTATGCGCACAAAGATGTGATTGAAAATGAAATCGGATTTGCTTTGGAGTGGAAAGAACTTCCGGAGAAAAAGGCAAGTCGAATCATAATAGAGAAAGCAGTGGATTTGGCAAATAAAGATATGTGGAATCAACAGTTTGAGTGGATTATGGATACCTGCTTGAAAATGAAGAAAGCATTTAAAAAATATTTATAAGTAAATGAAAATGGGGAATCAGCCTCTGCAGTGTTGTATTGCAGAGGCTGATTTTTATTATACTGTTTCAGCACTTGGATTTAGTATTGATTATTAAAAACATACCTTTACAGATATAATATGAAATGAATTTATTTAAAAAAGTATACGAAAAACTTTACCTTATCATCAAAAAGTGTTACAATGATATTCACAAAATAAAAAAGACAACGGGGAGCTTGCGTATCAAGCAGGCTGAGAGTAGGATGAATCTCCTTAACCCATTAACCTGATTTGGATAATGCCAACGTAGGGATCATAGTGATGATGTGATTAATGGATATATCTTTTCGGGTATATCCATTTTTTTACTTTTAATTAAAAAACACACACAGCCAAATGGCAATGTGTTTTACGCGGCCAGTCGGGGGCACCACTTTTGGTCGCGGCCCTTCGAAAAGGGGAATAAAATTAATGCTTAATGACGAAAGGAGAAAAAACATGAGAACAGCATTAACAATCGCTGGAAGTGATTCCAGTGGAGGCGCCGGCATCCAGGCAGATATTAAGACAATGATTGCCAATGGTGTATATGCCATGAGTGCGATTACCGCCTTAACTGCACAAAATACTACCGGCGTAACAGGAATTATGGAGGTGACTCCAGAGTTTTTAGGGGAACAGATTGACAATATTTTTACGGACATTCGTCCGGATGCAGTAAAAATCGGCATGGTATCGAATGCCTCTCTGATTTTGAAAATTGCAGAAAAATTAAGAGAGTATCAAGCGGAAAATATCGTGGTGGATCCGGTTATGGTCGCAACCAGCGGATCAAAATTGATCAGTGATGAAGCAATTGATACGTTAAAAGAACAGCTGTTGCCGATTGCAAGCGTATTGACACCAAATATTCCGGAAGCAGAAGTTCTATCCGGAATGGAAATTAAGACGAAAGAAGACATGATTGCAGCAGCAAAATTCATTAGTGAAACATATTCTTGTGCCGTTTTGTGCAAGGGCGGTCACAGTTTAAATGATGCCAATGATTTGTTGTATCGTGATGGTACTTGTAAATGGTTCCATGGAAAAAGAATCGATAACCCAAATACACATGGAACAGGCTGTACCTTATCCAGCGCCATTGCGTCCAACCTGGCAAAGGGATTTGATCTGGATACATCGGTAGAGCGTGCGAAAGCATATATTTCCGGTGCACTTGCTGCTATGCTGGATCTTGGAAAAGGCAGCGGTCCGATGAATCATGGATTTGCTTTCGACGGTGAACTTATAAAAGAGGCTGAGGAGGATTGCTGATATGGAAAACACAACAAAACGAACGGGTCTATTTGAAAATGGTTTGATCTGGTTTGGCGCAGGTGTGTCAATCGCAGAAATACTTACAGGAACCTATTTTGCACCCTTGGGA
>JAXJUX010000273.1:0-5642 GCA_036308845.1 Ruminococcus sp. | reverse complement strand
TTTGATGCCTGTCTGGAAAAAGAAGCACCATTGACGGAAAATGAGGTGAACGGATATATGGATATGAGGAAAAAGGGAAGTGTTGCATTGGTCGGCGCTGGATGCGGCAAAGCGGATCTGATTACGGTCAGAGGGCTGCGCCTGTTACAGCAATGCGAGGCAGTTGTGTATGATGATTTGATTGATCCGGAGCTTTTGGATGCGGTTCCAGAAACTGCTCTGCGGATTTATATGGGAAAACGTTCCGGTGCACATTCTGCGCCGCAGTCAGAGATTAACCAGAAATTGATTGATCTTGCTGAATCAGGTTTGAAAGTGGTTCGTTTAAAAGGTGGAGATCCGTACTTGTTTGGACGCGGCGGTGAGGAAATGCTGGCTTTAAAGGAAGCGGGAATTGCATGTCAGGAGGTTCCGGGAATTCCATCGGCCATTGGTATTGCTGCAGAAGCAGGAATTCCGGTTACACACAGGGGAGCAAGCAGAGGGTTACATATCATAACTGCTCATACTTCGGATACGGAAGATGGATTACCAGCAGATTTTGATCATTTGGCTAACCTGTCTGGGACGCTGGTGTTTTTGATGGGATTGAAGCAATTACCGAAAATTGCTGCTCGTTTGATGGCGGCTGGAAAAAGTGGAGATACACCGGCAGCAGTCCTTTCCGGCGGAAATTCTCCAAATCCTGCAAGAGTCAGAGCAACCTTGTCTACGATTGTGCAGGCGGTGGATGATGCGAAGGTGGTGTCTCCGGCGATTATTGTGATCGGGGATGTGGCGGCGCTGGACTTAAATACGAGCAGTTCTTTGGTATTAGGAGGTGTGACTGTCGGCATTACTGGAACAGAACAGATTGCAAAAAAGCAGCAAAAAGCATTGGGTGAATTGGGAGCCGAAACAGAATGGGTAGCCCGTTCGATTGTAAAAGAATTGCCGTTTGCGTTGGATATGGAAACTCTTTCTGAGAATCCACACTGGCTGGTATTTACCAGTGGAAATGGTGTGAAAATCTTTTTCAATCATATGAGAGCGTGTGGGGTTGAAGCGGTACAATTTCAAAAACTGCAGGCGATGAAGAAGATAAAATTTGCGGTAATCGGTTTGGCAACGGGGGAAGTCCTAAAAAGATACGGAATTTTTGCTGATCTTTGCCCGGAAGTATTTACCAGTGAAGGTTTGGGGAAAGCATTGGTTGATGCAGCGGACATAGAAGAAGAAATTCTTTTGCTTCGTTCGGCTATTGGCTCACCGGTGTTGGTTGAGATTTTGGAACAGGACGGATATCGGGTCCGAGATATTGCAACTTACCAGTTGGAGTCGGTACATGTGGATGAAGCGGAATTGCCCAAATTGGATTATCTTACTTTTTCCAGTGCAAGTGGTGTGGGATTGTACTTTGAACAGTTTCAGAAAATCCCGGAAAAGGTAAAACCTGTTTGTATTGGTGAAGTTACGGCGAAGGCGCTGGAGAAATATACAGATAAGTATTTGCTGGCAAAAGAGATTATTGTGGATGGGATTGTGCAGGCGATTGTGGAGGATATTGGTAGAAAATAGAAATTTTGTGATGAATAATGAGAGGTAGAGAGATCATCCATACAATTAAAAATTGGCGTAAATTTTGCCAATTTTTAATTGTATGTTTGCAATCAATTCTTTAAGGAACACGGTTGTCTTCATAGACCGCATTGGACGGATGGCACTACATCATCTGCTTTTGCAACAATTCTTTGTCTTTTAGATTAATCCGTTATACCAGTAAAAGCCCGCCACAGCAAGCGCCGCTGCGATAGTTAAAAGGATGATCGCCAAGATTTCCTGACGCTTGATTTCCAGTTTGCCGCTGCAGGTGTAGGTCAGCCCCATTCGGTTTGTGATAGGCAGCAGGGCATTGAAAAACAAAACAAGGATGAGTGACTGGAGCGGAAAGAGCGCCAGATTTTTCACGGTTCGAGGCACAGTGAACAATGTGTATGTAGTCCCCATATAAAACAGATAATAATAATACATGCAGATGGAGTTCAGCACCAGGTTGCAGATAACGGTCACAGAAAAGCGTGCCAGCACGATGCGCATAGTGGTAATCCGCGCCCGATAGAAAAAGAGAGCAAAGAGCACGCCCCCGGCAATTTCCACGAAAGTAAAAGGCAGGAAAAAGGTACCGGACGGGAACAAGAGGGCACCCACAAGGTCACTGACAGTGGATGTCAGAATGGCCATGATCGGTCCATAAATAGTTGATCCCAAGGCATTCACGACAAAGCCAAATGTGATGGTTAAATCAGGACCAATGGGAATCTTCGCAGATTTGATGACAATGCGCAGAGCAGTTAAGAGAGCTGCTATTGCGAGCATTTTGGTTGATTTCAGCTCAGATGCGGAAAGACGCCAATATTCGGCTGAAAAAGGAACAGCAAACAGTTTTCGATTTGAATTAGACATATTCTTATACCTCCTAGCGGGATGCGGGCCGATAACCGCAGCTGCCTTCTTGACGGACGGTATCGTGATACCGCCTTATAAGTAATGCATGACCTTCGTCCACCCATCAACTCCCCGTATCCGGCGGCACTTAACGCTATCTGCCCTACTCTGGTTGCCTTCATGGTAGCACAGACAGTTAAAAATGTCCAATATTTTCACCTTCAACTTTTGAGTTCCTGCCTAATGACATTGGGCAGAGATATGCTCCTTTTTGGAAAACTGTTTATGCATTCCCTCTCAAATATCTTCTTGTTTTTCTAAATTCCTCCGGCACATCATCCTCATTCATATTTTTTGGCACATCTTCGGAACCCATTTCTTTTGCTGTCTCATAATACCAACACTTATATTCCACAACATCTAAGGTTTTCTGCAATTCTGCCATCTGTGCCAGCAGTTTTTCTTTCTGATCGATAAACATCTGCAGTCTGGCATCGACGGTTTCCTCCCCCTCCATTGCCATTTCTATGTAGCGGCGAATGTCTTTTAAGGACATACCTGCGCTTTTCAGGCAGGAAATCATTTTTAACCAACGAAAATCCTCATCAGTAAAAACACGAATTCCGCCTTTGGAACGCTGAACAAAAGGCAATAAGCCTTCACGGTCGTAATAGCGTAGGGTAGATGGTGCAATGTTCAGTAATTTTGCCATTTCGCTGACTGTATAAATCATAAAAAACCTCCAACAACCTCTTGACTTTAAGTGTACTTCAACTTGTAGAATAATACTAATATAGCAAAATGGAAATAAATGGTCAAGAAATCTGCAAACTTCTTGACCTATGCAGGGAGGTTTTACATACATGGAATACAGACAATTACCTCATGGAAATGAACATGAAAAATTCAGTGTACTTGGTCTTGGAATGGGTGGTATTCAGAAAACACCACAGGATGAGATCGAAGCAATTATCAGAAAAGCTATTGATCATGGCATCAATTTTTTTGACCTGTGTGCCGGTGGCGCAGTGTACGAACCATTTGGAAGAGCCATCAAAGGGCAGAGAGAAAAAGTTTTTGTGCAGTGCCATTTTGGAGCAGTATACGATGAAATGGAGAATATGGCTGGTGTCGTGATTTTGAAACCATTAAGAAAACGTTCCTTTGGGAATTGGAAACATTGGGAACGGATTATGTGGATTTGGGATTTCTGCACTGTGTAGATGAAGATGAGGATTTTGACAAATTAGTGGAAATCGGTCTGCTGGATTATTTGAAAGAACTGAAAGCACAGGGAACGGTGCATCATATTGGATTTTCTTCCCATACGCCATCTGTTGCGAATCGCATCATTGATACGGGACTTGTGGATATGATGATGTTCTCTATCAATCCGGCATACGATTTTGAAAAAGGAGATTCTCTTGGAATTGGTACGGTAAATGAACGCTTTGCACTGTTCAAACGTTGTCAAAAAGAAGGAATTGGTATCAGTGTTATGAAACCATTCCACGCAGGGCAGCTATTAAGCGCGGAACAGTCTCCATTTGGAGTGGCGCTGAGCCATGCACAGTGTTTACAGTATGCGATTGATCGTCCGGGTGTTCTTGTAGCAGTTCCTGGTGTACAGACATTGGAGCAGTTGGATGTACTGCTTCATTTTGTGGAAGCGAGCGAGGAAGAAAAGGATTATTCCATCATCGGAACATTTACCGCGGATACCATAACGGGAACTTGTGTATATTGCAACCATTGTCAGCCATGCCCGGCAGGCATTGATATTGGTCTGGTAAATAAATATTATGACCTTGCATTGGTTGGAGATACGATTGCAGCAAATCATTATGACAAATTATCCATCAAAGCGGATGCCTGTCTGCAATGTGGACATTGCGAAGACAGATGTCCATTTAGTGTAAAACAGGAAAGCCGTATGGAAGAAATTGCAAAATATTTTGACTAGGAGGAATGGGATATGAAAACGTATTTTGAAAATGTAAAGAAAAACTTCGGATTTGGCTGTATGCGTCTGCCAATCGTGGATGGAGAAGTGGATTATGTAGAAACTAAGAAAATGGTAGATGCCTTTCTGGAAAATGGTTTCAATTATTTTGATACAGCACACGGTTATCTGGGAGGAAAGAGTGAGATTGCACTGAAAGAGTGTCTGACTTCCCGCTACCCACGTGAAGAATATATTTTGACAAATAAATTGTCTACCCATCATTTTACGAAAAATGAAGAAATTCGCCCGCTGTTCGAGAGTCAGTTGGAAATCTGTGGTGTGGAATATTTTGATTTCTATCTGATGCATGCACAGGATAAAAATATTTTTGCAAAATATAAAGAATGTCGTGCATACGAAAAGGCTATGGAATTTTTGGCAGAAGGAAAAATCAAACATTTGGGAATTTCCTTCCATGATAAAGCAGATGTGCTGGAACAGATTTTGACAGAATATCCACAGGTTGAAGTGGTTCAGATTCAGTTGAATTATGTGGATTTCGATGATCCTTCCGTAGAAGCGAGAAAATGTCTGGAAATCTGCCGCAAATACAACAAACCGGCGATTATCATGGAACCGGTAAAAGGCGGTTCACTCGTTAATCTGCCAGAAGAAGCGCAGAAAGTATTTGATGAATTGAATGGTGGTTCTAATGCAAGCTATGCGATTCGTTTTGCTGCCAGCCAGGAAGGCGTTATGATGGTACTTTCCGGCATGGGAAATATGGAAATGATGAATGATAACATCAGCTATATGAAAGATTTTCAGCCATTGAATGAAGAAGAACAGGCAGCAGTAGATAAAGTTTGTACGATTTTCCGCAATCTTGGAGCAATTCCTTGTACAGCGTGCAGATATTGTACCGAAGTCTGTCCACAGGGAATTTCCATCCCAGACCTGTTTGCTTGTCTGAATGCAAAGAAAATCTTCAATAACTGGAATACGGGTTATTATTACAATAACATTCATACAAAAAATGGTGGAAAAGCAAGCGACTGTATCAAATGCGGTCAGTGTGAAGATATTTGTCCGCAGCATTTGAAAATTCGTGATTTGCTGGAAGATGTTGCGAAGGAATTTGAAGCATAAAAATGAGTTATAAAGACCAGATGGGAGAAATCCTGTCTGGTTTTTTGATGCAAAATAAAACGCGAGAAATGTCAATCCTTGTAAGCTCCATTCTTTTTTCAATGTAAAATATATGTTATAATTT
>JAXJUX010000272.1:0-13903 GCA_036308845.1 Ruminococcus sp. | reverse complement strand
GTACGGAGGATTAGCAGAATGAAAATCAATTATGGATATACAAAGGATTATCTGACACAAAATGGTCAGCCGTGGTTCCCTGTGATGGGAGAGTTCCATTTTAGCAGATATCCCGAAGCGTATTGGGAAGAATCGATTTATAAAATGAAAGCTGGCGGTGTGGATATCGTATCTACCTATGTGTTCTGGATTCACCATGAAGAAATCGAAGGGGAATACGATTTTTCAGGTCAGAGAAATTTGAGAAAATTTACAGAAACTGTAAAAAAGTGTGGGATGCGTATGTTTCTGAGAGTAGGTCCGTGGTGCCACGGGGAAGCCCGTAACGGAGGCTTTCCGGACTGGCTTTTACAGAAAGAGTATGAACCACGAACCAACGATGAAGCATATTTTGCAGAAGTGAAGAAATTCTATACAAAGATTTCCGAACAGGTACAGGGACTCCTTTGGGAAGATGATGGTCCGATTATAGGAATCCAGATTGAAAATGAATATGGTCATTGCGGCGGACTTCAGGGAGAAGAAGGGGAAGCGCACATAAAACGCCTTAACCAGATAGCCAAAGAAGTAGGACTTGTTGCTCCGCTTTATACGGCTACCGGATGGGGTGGTGCCGCGACTGGTGGATTGCTGCCTGTGATGGGTGGATATTGTGAAGCGCCTTGGGATCAGAGCGTGGAAGAACTTCCACCAAATGAAAATTATGTTTTTGTAAATGACAGAAATGATCCTAATATCGGAAGCGACTACGGAATAAAACATGATATTACGTATGATATCACTGCATTTCCATATCTTACCGCTGAGTTGGGCGGTGGTCTGCAGGTGACGCACCACAGAAGACCAGTGGCATCCGCAAAAGATATTGGAGCCATGTCAATGGTCAAGATTGGAAGCGGTGTGAATCTGATTGGCTATTATATGTATCATGGAGGAACCAATCCGAAAGGAAAAATGTCTACGCTGCAGGAATCCAGAGAGACCGGCTACCTGAATGATCTGCCTGTATTTGGCTATGACTTTGCAGCACCGGTACGGGAATACGGACAGATGTCCGATACCTTAAAGGAAATCAAGCTGTTGTCAATGTTTGTGTATGATTTTGGACCTTCGTTGTGCCAGATGCATACGGTATGGGATGAAAAAGAACAAAAACCAGAGGATTTTGAACATCTTCGTCTGGCAGTACGAACAGATGGAACATCAGGCTATCTGTTTGTGAACAATTATCAGCGCCGTTATGCGATGAAAGACCATATGCAGGAAATCCTGACTGTGAAAACAGGTTTGGGAAAAATCATCTATCCTGCTATGGACATTCGAAACGAGGATTATTTCTTCCTTCCATTTTATATGCCAGTTGGAAATGGTGTATTAAAATCAGCGCTTGCAACGCCGCTGTGTAAGCTGATGCAGGATGAACAGGAAATATATGTATTTTATACCGATGTGGATCCGCAGTACTGTTGGGAGAAAATCCCAACCAATGCAAAGGTATTGACTGTCACACGAGAAATGGCTTTACACGCATGGAAAATAGGAAAGAAGGATTCCTGTCTGATTTTTACGGATGGAAGTGTGATCGAAAGTGAAACTGGTTACGAATTATTGACACGAGGATGCGGAGAAATAAAAAGCTATCCGGAACTTCGAGCAATTCCAGAAGGTTATACATTTGATCGGATGGATGGCGAGCTTTATGTTTATTCGACGAAAAAAATTGTTCCGAAAGCGGAAGTTTCGTATCAGTTGATAAAAGAAGAAACGGCCAAAAAAGCATATGAGATTACACTTACTTACCCGGAAAAGATTAATGATTGTTTCCTGCAGCTTGATTTTTCCGGTGATCAGGTAAGGCTCTATGTGGATCAGGAGTGGGAAGACGATTGGTTTTATATAGGAAAAACATGGGAAATTGGTATGAAACGATATGGATTCCCGAAAAAAGTTGTTGTTGAAATTGATGCATTAAAAGAAGATGACAAGATCTTTTTGGAAACACGACCAGAATTTGAGAATGGAATTGCATGCAAAATGGATGATGTAAACGTTCAAACAGAAATGTCTCTCTCCTTGTTCATAAAATAAAACTCCAAAGAAAATGAGGCTGTAAAAAATCCTTTTTTACAAGAAAATTTCATATCAAAGAAAATCCCTCAGGAATCAAATGTATAAACATTTGTGTTTCCTGAGGGTTTTATTTTATTTAATAATTATTTAGCCTGTTCCAGAGCCAGAGTTACTGTTGTGATATCACAAACTTCGGATGGTCCGTAGTACTGGATAGCACCTGGGTACTGGAAGCATGTATCTGCTGCCCATTCTTCACGGTGAGCTTCGAAGTATTTGAATGGAGCTCCATCCAGTTCAACGAGAGCTTTTTTGATAACTGGTTTATCTTCGCCGTGTCTTCTTTCGATGTTCATCATCTTAGTGATTGGCATACCACCTGCAACCCATTCGTTAGCTGGAGCAGACAGGTTGGAAACTTTGGATAAGTATCCGTTGTAACCATACTGAATCAGCATGAATGCGTTGTATCCTAAGGAGTAGCAGTAGTCAGCGTCGAAGTTGGATGGGAATGCACATCTTCCTTCGTATCCTAAGAAGTGATGCAGTGCGCTGAATTTGCCTGTGTATGTACCTGCAGCTTTTCTAGCAGCCAGTTTGTCAGCTACCAGAGCAGAGAACAGTTTTTCGGATTCAATCAGAGATACCTGTACGTTTCCGTGTGGGTCTCTTTCCAGGAATAACTGCTGCTGGATTGCCTGTGGAAGGATTGCAAATACTTCCATAGATTCTTTTGTTAATCCGCTTTCGATGAAAGCATATTTTTCTTCCCATGTTGGAAGAGCGTTGAATGCTTCAGCTTTGCTTCCAGCAAGGAGTTCGTTGATTTCCTGAATCAATACGGAGAATTCTGGAACGAATTCAACAACACCTTCAGGAATGATAGCAACACCAAAGTTCATGCCTTTAGCTGCTCTCTTTTCTACGGAATCAGCGATGTAATCTGCGATTTCGGAAAGAGACATCTTTTTAGCAGCAACTTCTTCAGATACCAGACAGATGTTTGGCTGAGTTTTCAGAGCACATTCCAGAGCAACGTGAGAAGCGGAACGTCCCATAACTTTGATGAAGTGCCAGTATTTTTTAGCGGAGTTAGCATCTCTCTGGATGTTTCCGATGATTTCGCTGTATGTTTTTGTAGCTGTGTCGAAACCGAAAGAACATTCGATGTCTTCGTTTTTCAGGTCACCGTCGATTGTTTTTGGACATCCGATTACCTGAACACCTGTGTTATGAGCTGCGAAGTATTCAGCCAGAACACCAGCGTTTGTGTTGGAATCGTCACCACCGATGATAACGATAGCTGTGATACCATGTTTTTTGCATACTTCAGCAACGATTGCAAACTGTTCGTTTGTTTCCAGTTTTGTTCTGCCGGAACCGATGATATCGAAACCACCTGTATTTCTGTATGCATCAATATATTCGTCATCGAAAATTACATAATCATCTTCGATCAATCCACTTGGACCGCCTTTGAAACCATAAAGAACATTTTCACTATTTGTTGCTTTTAAAGCATCGTATAATCCACAAATAACGTTATGTCCACCTGGAGCCTGTCCACCGGAAAGGATAACACCTACAACCTGTTTTTTAGCTTCGGATGTGTTCTGACCCTTCTGGAAAGTGATTTCTTTTTTTCCATATGTATTAGGGAACAGAGCTTTGATTTTTTCCTGGTCAGCAACACTCTGAGTTTCAGCACCTTCGTTTACACAAATATCAGCAATACCATTTCTCAGCATGCCTGGAAGTTTTGGTGAATACTCATATCTAGCTTTCTGTAATGGTGAAATATTCATATCTATATCTCCTTTAAATAATTCTTTTCCTTGCAATTTTAATACATTTTTTTCAAAAAGTAAACTAGACAAATAAAAATAGTATTTTGTGGTGGTTTTTACCAAGGAAATGGGGCAATGTGTCCTATTTGTTAGTAATTTTGTTTGCTTATTCGTAAATAAAGGTTCGTTTGATGGTTGTAAAATGAAAAATTGTAACGAATTTTGGAGCTTTTCATATGGATATTTGCCATAGGGTGCCAGGATTTAAAATATATTTACACTCATCCTTGCGTATCTATGGTTTCGTCCAAAATGCCTGGGGTCTGGCTAGTCGCTTTTGACCCCAACATCCGCTTTTTATGTATAGACCCCGGGTCATCAGAAAAAATCAAAAAAAAGTTATACATATAGACAATTTCCGCTCTTCTATGATATAAACAAAGTACAGATAATTTTGAAAAAATACAGTTGCAAGGAGAAGAAAAGAATGGCTTCAAATGTAAAGAGCATGACAAGTGGAACACCAGGTAAGCTGATTTTTTTGTTTGCGATTCCTTTGATGTTGGGAAATGTATTTCAGCAGCTTTATACCATGGTAGATACGATGATTGTAGGTCAGATTGTAGGAGTAAATGCATTGGCGGCGCTCGGTGCATCGGATTGGCTGGTCTGGCTGGTGTTTGGTATTGTGACAGGTATGACGCAGGGATTTTCTATTTTAATCTCGCAGATTTATGGTGCTGAGCAGTGGGAAGATTTGAAAAAGACGGTTGCTATGACCTATATGTGGACAGCAGTGATTGCAGTTCTTGTGGTTATAGTCAGTCAGGTTACAGTGCGTTCTATCTTGGTATTTATGAATACGCCAGAAGAAATCTTGCCGATTACATTGCAGTATATTCGAATTATTTTCTGGGGAATTCCAGTTATTGCGGCGTATAATGCGCTGGCAGCAGTGCTGCGTGCATTGGGAAACAGTAAGGCACCGTTGTTTGCGATGATTGTTGCGGCGCTTACCAATATTGTTTTGGACTTGTTGTTTGTTGCTGTATTTCATTGGGGTGTTATTGGTGCTGCAGTTGCTACTGTAATGGCACAGGCTGTGTCAACGATTTATTGTTATCTGGTACTGCGTAAAATAGAAGTTGTCCGTATGAACCGTTCCCATTATCAGTGGTACAAAAATCTGTCTGGTAAAATGATCAAACTGGGTATTCCGCTGGCGTTTCAGAATGTAATTATTTCCGTAGGCGGAATGGTCGTACAGACCGTAGTAAATGGATTTGGTGTACTGTTTGTAGCTGGATTTACAGCAACTAACAAAATGTATGGAATTTTAGAGTGTGCAGCGATTGCCTTTGGTTATGCCATTACAACGTATGTGGGACAAAATCTGGGTGCTGGCTTGTATGACAGAATCAAAAAAGGAGTCCATCAGGGCGCACTGATGGCGATTTTGACTTCCGTAATCATATCCGTTGCCATGATTGTATTTGGAAAAAATATTTTATCACTGTTCATTTCCGGAACACCGGAAGAAATCGAACTGGTTTTGGATATCGCATTCCGTTATTTGCGGATTATGGCGTATATGCTGTGGATTTTGTATTTGCTTCATCTGTATCGTTCTGCACTGCAGGGACTTGGAAATACGGTGGTTCCGATGGTCAGCGGAATCGTAGAATTTATCATGCGTGTAGGCGCTGCGATCGTACTGCCAATGTTTGTCGGTTCGGATGGGATTTTCTATGCGGAAATCAGTGCCTGGACAGGGGCGGCGGTGCTGTTGATGGTGAGTTATTACGTGTATATGAGACGGTATAAAAACAACATATAATATGATAGTAAGGACCTTCTGATATTTTCCAGAAGGTCTTTAGTTTTACAAAAGTTCTCATATGTCTGACAAGGCTTGATAAAATTTTTAGACAAGGTATTCTATAATCATTGCATAACTGTTAGGATTTCATTTATAATAAAAGGAGACAAACGATGGATATGCAGGATACCACCAGAACGAATCGCGAACATAAAGACAGGCTTTTCCGATTCTTGTTTAAAAACAAGACAGAATTGTTGTCTTTGTATAATGCAATTAATGACAGCAATTATACAGATCCTGAGGATTTGGAAATCTATACAATGGAAGATTATGTGTATATGGGGATGAAAAATGATTTGTCATTTTTGATTGATTGGAATTTGAATGTTTTTGAACATCAAAGTACATATAATCCCAATATGCCATTGAGAGGATTTCTTTACACAGCTGCTTCGTTAAAAAAGTTTATTGAGTTAAATCGGTTGGATTTGTTTTCGAGCAAAAGAATAACTATCCCAATACCGAGGTTTTATGTGTTTTATAATGGCATGACCGAAATGAAGGATGAGGTAGAACTTTATTTGACAGATAATATGTATCAGGAAGATATGGATGGAAAATCATGTATGCAATTTGTGGTACATATGATTAATATTAATGCCGGATATAATTCTCAGATTATGGAAAAATGTCCGACATTGTATGAATATTCTCTTTTTGTAGCAGAGACACGAAAAAATACCAGAGCGGGAATGCCGCTGAAAGAAGGAATTCAGTGTGCGGTAGAAGAATGTATCAGGAAAGGTATTCTGGAAAATGTACTGCGTGGAAATAAGGCGGAGGTGACAGATATGCTTTTGAAAGAATACGATGAGGCACTTCATATTTCAACTGAGAAGAAAATCAGTTATGAAGAGGGATTTTTAGAAGGACAGTTGAAAGAACGGAAAAATACGGAAAGAGAAAAGGAAAGAGCAGATAGAATAGAGAAAGAGAACGAAATAATACAAAAAACAGCAGTTGTTCTGAAGTATAAATTAAAAGGGAAGAAAAATGAAGAAATTTGTCAATTAACAAAATTATCTTTAGAACAAGTAGAAAATATTTTAGAAGAATCTATGAAGTAAAAGTAAGCATCGGTATGTGGATATTCTTGCATACTGGTGCTTGTTTTCTGTAATATTGTCCGCTAAAATAAAACTTAGATTTGACAAAAAGGAGTATATTATGAATACTAAAGGTTATTTTTCTTATATAGTAAATGAAATCCACACCACCATCGCAGCTACAGTAGACGATGACAATCATCCTGTAACCTGTGCCATTGATATGATGGATTATGATGAAAATAGTTTGTATTTTCTTACCGCAACAGGTAAGAACTTTTATGATCGTCTGAAAAAACAGGAGTATCTGGCTTTTACTGCGTTAAAAGGAGAGGACACGCTGCACAGTGTAGCAATTTCAGTTCGTGGAAAAGTACGAGAACTTGGTCCTTATCAAGTGGAAAAGTTATTGGAAAAGAATACTTACATGTATGAGATTTATCCAACAGAGGAATCGAGAACTGCTTTGACGGTTTTTCAGATGTACGAAGGAACAGGAGAATGGTTTGACCTAAGAACAAAACCTGTTGAAAGAGCAAGCTTTTCTTTTGGTAATGAAGAACTTGGATTTTCTGGTTATTATGTGAATGATATGTGCATTGCTTGTCGTAGATGTAGGGATGCATGTCCACAAAATTGTATTGATTTTTCGGATGGAACGGCAGAAATCATAGCGGAGCATTGTCTGCGTTGTGGAAATTGTGCGGAAGTATGTCCAGAAGGCGCGATTGAGAAAATGTAGAACTACAAATAAGTATAAGTATTCACATTCTGTCGCATACTTTTATCAAAAAGGAGGACAGGTAAAATGAAACTTATACTAAATATACTCGGTATTCTGGTCGTTCTTGGAATTATTTTTCTATTGTCATGGGATCGAAAACATATTCAATGGAAAGCAGTTGGAAAAGCCATTATTGTACAGTTTGTCCTTACAGTCTTATTAGTGAAAGTTCCGATTGGAAAGAAGATAGTTTCTCTTATTTCTGATGGAGTGATTGCAGTCATCCAGTGTGGGCAGGAAGGACTTGATTTCGTATTTGGCAGTCTGATGGACAGTGCTTCTTTTGGAAGTATTTTTATTGTACAGACACTGGGGAACATTATTTTCGTGTCCGCATTGATCAGTCTGTTGTATTACTTGGGTGTTCTGGGATTCATTGTAAAATGGATTGGCAAGGCAGTAGGAAAACTGATGGGTACAACGGAAGTAGAAAGTTTTGTGGCGGTTGGCAATATGTTTTTGGGGCAGACGGAAAGCCCGATTCTGGTAAGTAAATATATCAAATCTTTAACAGACAGTGAAATTTTGGTGATTCTGGTATCAGGCATGGGAAGTATGTCCGTATCTATTTTGGGTGGTTATCATGCACTGGGGATTCCGATGGATTATCTGTTGATTGCCAGTGCATTAGTTCCAGTAGGAAGTATTCTGGTTTCTAAAATGCTGTTGCCCCAGACAGAACCAGTACAATCTATTTCTGCTGTAGAAATGGACAACAAAGGAAATAATACAAATATCATTGATGCAATTGCGGAAGGCGCTTCCATCGGAATGCAGATGGTAATCTCCATTGCCGCTTCTTTGGTTGGAATTATCGGTATCGTGGCAGTCATCAATATGATTTTAGGGTTTGCTGGTATTAGCTTGGAACAGATTTTCTCTTATATTTTTGCGCCATTTGGCTTCCTGATGGGATTGGAAGGCAGTGAAATTTTAATGGAAGGTTCTTTGCTTGGAAATAAGCTGATTATCAATGAATTCGTCGCTTTTCAGGATTTGGGTACGATGTTGTCCTCTCTGGACGCAAGGACGGGAATGATTTGCGCGATTTCTCTTAGTGGTTTTGCAAACCTGTCCAGTTTAGGTATTTGTGTATCGGGGATTGCAGTGCTTTGTCCGGAAAAGAAACATACACTTGCCCATCTGGTGTTTAAAGCAATGCTCGGTGGTGTATTTGTGAGTATTTTAAGCGCGATGATTGTAGGGATTATTACATTGTTTTAAAAAGGATTTTTAGAAGAGCAAGTTGAAAAAATTATAAAAGGTCAATGGAATAGAAAACAAGCGCTGGTATACGGAATTTCTGTACATCAGTGCTTTTTTGTAAAATGCTGTATAATTTCAGATTGTGATTTTGTATAAAAAAATCAAGCTGATTTTAGCCAAAACGCCGAAATGAGAGGAAAACATAAGGCGATATTGACAAAAAATGACAAGTATGCTAGATTGAAACAAATGATGAATATTCTTGTTGGAATGTTACCAGTAAAGTGGGCGTGACCAATTCTTCCTCGTGCTCTGCAAGTGCCTGCAGAGAGTGTTTGAGGTTGGATTGGTTATTTTTTTGCGGAAGAAAGAGAAGTATGAGGATCAAAAAAATAATTAACAATAACGTAGTATGTGCGATTGACAAAAAAGGCAATGAAGTGATCGTAAGTGGTCGTGGCATTGGGTTCCAAAAAAGAAAGGGTGGAGAAATCGACCCGGCACTTGTGGAAAAGATTTACAAATTGGATGATAAAATTGAGCAAAACCGATTAAGAGAATTAATTGAAGAAAGTCCGTTGGAACATTTACAACTTACACAGGAATTGATTGCTTATATCAAAACAAAAATTGATCAGGAAATGAATGAAAAATTACTGATTACGCTCGCTGACCATATCAGTTTCGCAATCAAACGAAAAAAACAGGGAATAGAGTTTAAAAACCCGATCAGAAACGAAATTCGCTGTTATTATCCGTTGGAATACCAGTTGGGACAGTATTGTTTGAGTAAGATTGAGGAAAAATACAAATTGCAGTTGAATGAAGATGAATCTGCGTTTATTGCACTTCACATTGTGAATGCAGAGTTGAATACCAGCATCGGCCAGATTCATGAGATTACCAGATTGTTTGAAGAATGCGTACAGATTACAGAAACGTATTATGGAAAGAAAATGGATAGAAATTCTTTTGAGTTCAGTCATTTTACCGGTTATCTGCGTTATCTGGTACAGAGTCTTTATAGAGAAAAGTCGCCCCAAAAACAGGAAGAAGAACATGATGTTGCTCTGCGGCAGATGGTACAGTTTAGCTGCAGAAGACATTTTGAATGTGCACAACAGATTGTGGCATATATCCAGAAAGAATGTAGGAAAGAAGTTCCGGAAGAAGAAGTTATTTATCTTGCATTGCAGTTGAAACGATTGATGTTAGGATAATTGATTTACGAAACTTACTTTACGGTCGGCGCGCGAGATCATAAAGTAGAAATAAATATTAAAAATGAAATGGAGAGGTTAGAATGAAAACATTTGATTACACAATTACAGATGAAGTAGGTATTCACGCACGTCCAGCAGGACTTCTGGTAAAAGAAGTAAAGACATGCGATTCCACAGTAACTGTTGCAAAAGACGGGAAAAAAGCCGATGCGAAAAAACTGATGGCGCTGATGGGACTTGGAGTGAAAAAAGGTGAAACCGTAACAGTAACAATTGAAGGTGGAAATGAAGACGCTTCTTTTGAAAAAATGGTTACTTTCTTTAAGAACAACCTGTAAATTGGAGGAATTCCAATGGAAGAATATATTGGAAAAAAGATTTTTAACGGAATTGCGATTGGAAAAATTAAATTTCATACAAAATCCGAAAGAGAAGTAGAAAAAACAAAAATTATGGATGCAGATGCAGAATATGCCCGCTACGAAGAAGCCAGAGATTTGGCAATCGAACAGTTGAATGCGCTGTACGAAAAAGCCCTTGTGGAAGTGGGAGAAGCTAATGCAGAGATTTTTAATGTACATGCTATGATGTTAGAAGACGATGATTACAATGAATCTGTCCAGAATATCATTTCCATGCAGCTTGTCAATGCGGAATATGCCGTTGCCACGACAGGCGATAATTTTGCAGAAATGTTTGCGAGTATGGATGATGAGTATTTCAAAGCCCGTTCTGCGGATGTTTTGGATATTACAGCACGTGTCGTTTCTGTTTTGACAGGTAACGTAGAACATAATGATATCGGAGATGAACCGGTGATTATTGTGGCTGATGATCTTGCTCCAAGTGAAACAGTACAGATGGATAAGAGCAAATTGCTTGCCTTTGTAACCAGATTCGGATCTTCCAATTCTCATACAGCCATTCTCGCAAGAACCATGGGAATTCCGGCCTTAATCGGTGTAGATATTCAGGAAGATTGGGCAGGAAAAATTGGTATTGTGGACGGCTATGAAGGAAAAATCATTGTTGATCCAAACATGCAGGTTCTGGAAGAGTATTTTAAGAAAAAAGCGGCAGATGACGAACAGAAAAAACTGCTTCAGACGCTGAAGGGAAAAGAAAATATTACAAAATCCGGTCGTAAGATTAATTTGTATGCAAATATCGGGAATCTGGATGATCTGGGTTCTGTCATCGAAAATGATGCAGGCGGTATTGGATTGTTCAGAAGCGAATTCCTTTATCTGGAATCCGACCATTTTCCTTCTGAAGAAGATCAGTTTAAGGTATACAAAAAAGTCGTAGAGACCATGGGCGGCAAAAAAGTAATCATCCGTACATTGGATATCGGTGCTGATAAACAGGTCGATTATTTTGAACTTGGGCAGGAAGAAAATCCGGCATTGGGTTATCGTGCGATTCGCATTTGCCTGACAAGACCGGAAATTTTCCGTACACAGCTTCGCGCATTGTATCGTGCAAGCGCTTATGGAAACCTGGCAGTGATGTATCCGATGATCATTTCTTTGGATGAAGTAAAACAGATCAAAGAAATTTCAAAATCTGTCAGAGAAGAACTGGAAGCAGAAGGAATTGCTATTGGTGAAGTGGAAGAAGGAATCATGATCGAAACGCCGGCTGCTGCTGTTATGAGTGATGTACTGGCAAAAGAAGTAGATTTCTTTAGTATCGGAACCAATGACCTGACCCAGTATACACTGGCCATTGACCGTCAGAATGCGAAACTGGATCCTTTTTATGATGCACATCACCCAGCCGTTTTACGCTTGATTCAGCAGGTGGCAGAAAATGCACACAAAGCAGGTATTTGGGCTGGTATTTGTGGAGAATTGGGTGCAGATACCACATTGACAGAGAAATTTATTGATATGGGAATTGACGAACTGTCAGTATCTCCTGGATGTATTCTTCCTGTTCGTAAAGTAATCAGATCGGCGAAATAGCGTTTGAATAAGAGGATGAAAATCATGGAAAATAAAAAAATAATATTGAAAGCTCCTTTGACTGGAGAAATCATGGATCTTGCACAGGTTCCGGATCCAGTGTTTTCCGAAAAAGCATTGGGCGATGGAATTGCAATTGTTCCGAGTGATGGGAAAATTTACAGCCCTGTAAATGGGGAGATAGCTTCTGTAGCAGCAACAAACCATGCATATGGTTTTACTTCCGAAGATGGGCTGGATATTCTGGTACATGTGGGTCTGGAAACCGTATCCTTGCAAGGAGAAGGATTTACCGTACATGTAAAAGAAGGTGACAAAGTAAAATGCGGAGATCTTGTTGCCGAAGTAAATCTGGAATTTTTGAAAAGCAATAACATTTGTTCTATTACACCAGTCATCATTTGTGATGGAATGGATGATATGACAATGAAGGTATCCAGTGGAAAGGTAACTGCAGGAAAAGATACCGTACTTATACTGGAAGCGGAAGCAGCAGAAACTGCTGTGGAAGAAAGCAAAGCAACAGAAGCTGCACCAGCAAAAGAAGAAGCTCCAAAGAAGAAAAAAGGAATCAACTTTGACTTCCTCCAGAAACTGGGAAAAGTTTTGATGACGGTTATCGCTGTTATGCCGGCAGCCGGAATCATGCTGAGTGTTGGGAAACTGATTCAGATTGCCGGTGCTGATGTAAATCTTTTGCTGACCATCGGAAGCACCATGGAAAATATCGGTTGGGCTATTATTAATAACCTGCATATTCTGTTTGCGGC
This sequence comes from Ruminococcus sp., assembly GCA_036308845.1. Taxonomy (GTDB): domain Bacteria; phylum Bacillota; class Clostridia; order Lachnospirales; family Lachnospiraceae; genus Oliverpabstia. Next base: position 1,168 of record JAXJUX010000272.1, on the reverse strand, counting down.
AGCCATTGGTGGTTCATGGGCAAAAGAACGTGCCGGCGGAGCTTTCGCAGCAGTGATCGCATTTATACTTATTAATAATATTACCGGTGCTATTTTCGGTGTTACATCAGAAATGTTGGCTGATCCAAGTGCAGTTGTATACAACTTCTTTGGACAGGAAATGCTGGTAGAAAACTATTTTACAGAAGTTCTCGGAGCACCAGCCCTGAACATGGGTGTGTTTGTTGGTATTATCGCTGGTTTTGTGGGCGGTGTTGTATACAACAAATACTACAACTATCGTAAATTGCCGGATGCATTATCTTTCTTCAATGGAAAACGTTTTGTTCCATTGGTAGTTATTGCTTATTCTGTAGTAATTTCTCTGGTTATGGCAGTTATCTGGCCGGTAGTACAGACAGGAATTAACATTTTTGGTGTTTGGATTGCAAACTCTTCCGAAAGTTCCCCAATCCTTGCTCCATTTATCTACGGAGCGTTGGAACGTTTGCTTCTGCCATTTGGTCTTCACCATATGTTGACAATTCCTATGAACTATACGGCATTTGGTGGTACTTATGTGATCCAGACAGGAATCAACGCAGGTTCCGAAGTATTTGGACAGGACCCACTGTGGCTTGCATGGGTAACTGACCTGATTAACTTTAAAGATGCAGGAGATATGGCTTCTTACCAGAATCTTTTGACAACTGTTACACCAGCCCGTTTCAAAGTAGGACAGATGATCGGTTCTACAGGACTTCTGCTCGGTGTTGCTTTGGCAATGTATCGCCGTGTAGATAAAGATAAAATGAAAAATTATCGTTCCATGTTTATCTCTACTGCATTGGCAGTATTTTTAACAGGTGTTACAGAACCATTGGAATTTATGTTTATGTTCTGTGCATTGCCTTTGTATGTAGTGTACGCATTGCTGCAGGGATGTGCATTTGCGATGGCGGGAATCCTCGATCTTCGTTTGCATTCCTTTGGTAACCTGGAACTGTTTACCCGTATTCCAATGTCCTTAAAAGCGGGACTTGGCGGTGATATTATCAACTTTATCATCTGTGTCGTTGTATTTTTTGCCATTGGTTATGCGGTTGCATATTTTATGATTGGAAAATTCAAATTTGCAACACCAGGACGTCTTGGTAATTATCAGGAAGAAAATGGTGATGATGAAAAT
>JAXJUX010000271.1:0-1807 GCA_036308845.1 Ruminococcus sp. | reverse complement strand
TGATTATAGAACGGAATTCTGACAATGTCAATACAAAAATTGCAAACTATTATTTTGTAAAATACTGGATTATAGGATTTGGTTGTGATAGAATGTAATCAAGTATTTTGAGTTTCTAACTGAAACTTCCCACACCGATACGGTGTGTTGAACCTTGAAAATTCAATATTTCAGCCAATAAAAAAGGCATAAACCTGTTCTGTTCCGTTTGGTATAATGGAATTGACTAGAAACCATTTTTACAGAGGAGATTTATGCCATGTCCAGTATACCACAAAACCATTTTGATGAGAAAGCTTTAATTGACTGTGTTCAGAGATTTTTTTCGAAACATCATGTTGGCAAGCTTCTTGCCAGATGTAATGGAATGAAAGAAAAAGGTGTTTCACCTGTTTCTCTGCTCCGTTACAAACTCAATAACATTTTTGTCGGAAGAAGTATGTATATGCAGCAACGAACCGGCTCTTTTAAGGAAGATTTTTCAAAGAACACTTTTTATCGTTTCCTTAATTCGGCAAAAACAAACTGGCTCCGTTTTACTTCTCTTCTTGCTGCTGATATCGTAAATAATGATCTCAAAAATCTGACGGATGATAAAAGGAAAAATGTTTTCATCATTGATGACAGCCTTTTTAATCGTACCAGTTGTAAGAAAACAGAACTGGGGTCAAAGGTTTTCGACCACACCGATATGCATTTCAAAAAAGGATTTCGGATGCTTACCTTAAGCTGGAGTGATGGAAATACACTGATTCCGGTAAACAGTTGCCTGTTGGCATCTGCAAAAGATACAAATATCATCGGTCCGGTAAAGAACTTTGATAACAGAACTCTTGCAGGAAAAAGACGCAAGCTTGCTCAGACAAAGGCACCGGAAGCAATGATGACCCTGTTGGATACTGCCCTCAGTGCAGGACTGAAAGCGGATTATGTTCTGTTTGATTCCTGGTTTTCCAATCCGGCACAAATCACAACCATTCACTCAAAAGGTATAGACGTGATTGCTATGATCAAGAAAAGCAGCCGGATCAAATATGCATACTGTGGTAAACAGCTGAATATCAAAGAAATCTATTCCCGAAACAAAAAGCGCCGTGGCAGATCAAGGTATCTGCTTTCTGTTGACGTTATGGTAGGAAAAGAGAATCCGATTCCTGCGAAGATCGTTTGTGTAAGAAACAAAACGAACCGTAAGGACTGGCTGGCTTTTATCTGTACAGATACGACTCTTTCCGAAGAAGAAATCATCCGTATTTATGGAAAGCGTTGGCAGATTGAAGTTTTCTTTAAAACCTGTAAATCCATGCTGAACCTGATTGGGGAATGTCATAGTTTATCTTATGATGCACTGACAGCTCACGTGGCCATTGTGTTTACCAGATATATGTTACTTGCAATGGAACAACGTCAAAATGAAGACCAGAGAACTCTTGGTGAGTTGTTCTTCTTCCTTGTTGATGAAATGGCAGACATTACTTTCAGCAGATCACTTGGCATCCTGATGGATGCCTTAATGGCAAGCCTTCAGGAAATCTTAAAGCTCAGTGATGAGCAGCTGATTGCTTTTACTGTTGATTTTGAGGCAAGACTGCCGGAATATCTGCGTAATGCACTTCATCCAGAGACTGTGACGGCATAATTCGTTATTTTGTTAGCTGAAATATTGAATTTTCAAGGTGCGAATCCTATTTTAGGTATGGGAAGTCTTAGTGAAGTATTAAAAATAGTTGGATTGGAAAATGCCCGTAATAAAAAAGTTGGAAAGTATTCTATGGGTATGAAACAAAGGCTTGGCATTGCCCAGGCT
>JAXJUX010000270.1:0-2009 GCA_036308845.1 Ruminococcus sp. | reverse complement strand
ATTGATGATTGATTCCAAATTATATCTGGTTATTTATATTTGGGGATTGCCGTTTGTCTTTTTTTATAATATTGCAACAGGGATATTTTGTGCTTTGGGAGATTCCCAAACACCGTTCTATTTTCTTGCAGTTTCCTCCACATCAAAGATCGCAGTGGACATTCTATTTGTTACGGCTTTTCGCATGGGAGTGGCAGGGGTTGCCTGGGCAACTTTTTTGTGTCAGGGAATCGGCTGCGTACTTGCTGTGGTTGTTGTGTTTCGGAGATTAAAAGGAATAGAAACAGGAAAAGTCTCTTTATTTTCATTTGATATCCTAAAGAGAATTATGACAGTTGCAGTTCCAAGTATCTTACAGCAGAGTTTTATTTCTGTGGGGAATATTATCATTCAGGGAACGATTAACGGTTTTGGTCCGAGTGTTATGGCTGGATATTCGGCGGCGGTAAAGCTGAATAATCTTGTAATCACTTCATTTACAACTTTGGGAAATGGTATTTCAAATTATACAGCACAGAATATCGGAGCTGGAAAATTGCCGCGTATAAAGGAAGGGTTCAAGGCGGGCATTAAGATGGTCTGGATGCTTAGTATACCGTTATTTGCACTCTATTTTTTTACTGGAAAATGGATCTTGTATGCTTTTATTGATGAACCGACGGTATTGGCACTTCAAACAGGAATTAATTTTCTGCGTATCCTGTCCCCATTTTATTTTATAATTTCCATGAAGTTTGTTGCAGATGGCATATTGCGTGGTGCAGGAATGATGGGAAAGTTTATGGCTGCCACTTTTCTTGATCTGATTTTGAGAGTTGGACTTGCAATCCTGTTGTCAAAGACAAGCTTAGGAGAAACAGGAATCTGGTGTGCATGGCCGATCGGCTGGACGGTTGCTGCTTTGCTTTCTTTGATGTTCTATAAAACAGGAATATGGAATATGCAAGAAAAAAAAGAGTGATAAAAAATCAAAAAAAGTAGTTGACAAATATTTTGGGCAGGTGTATTATCCAACACGTAAAGGCAAAGGCGTCTTTGAGATAAAGTTCTCAGAGACGCTTTTTACATTTAAAACATAAAATTGCAATTTGATTCAGAAGGCAAGGGCGTCTTTTGTGGTGCAGGTATCAGTACCATGAAAGGCAACCTTGCCTTTTGTTTTTCAAATTTATGACAACGGAAAATAAAATTTCTGTTGTAGGAAGGAGTGACATTATGAAGAATGTATCAGAGTATTTTGGATGTAAAGTTTTTGATGACAGAGTAATGAAAGCGAATTTGTCTGCAAAGGTTTATCAATCTTTGAGAAAAACCATTGATGAAGGCGCGAAGCTTGATATCGGTGTGGCAAATGCTGTGGCAGCAGCAATGAAAGATTGGGCTGTTGCAAATGGTGCAACGCACTATACACATTGGTTTCAGCCGCTTACCGGTGTAACCGCAGAGAAACATGACAGTTTCATTTCCCCTTCTCCTGACGGAGGTGTGATCATGGAGTTTTCCGGAAAAGAATTGATCAAAGGTGAACCGGATGCCTCTTCTTTCCCTTCCGGAGGACTCAGGGCTACCTTTGAAGCAAGAGGATATACAGCATGGGATCCTACTTCTTATGCATTTATCAAAGGGAAAACATTATGTATTCCTACTGCTTTTTGTTCTTATGGCGGTGAAGCGTTAGATAAAAAAACTCCATTGCTTCGTTCCATGGAAGCCTTGAATAAGCAGGCCCTTCGTATTCTTCATCTGTTTGGAAATGATGATGTGAAATGTGTCCGAACTTCTGTAGGACCGGAACAGGAATATTTCCTCATCACAAAGGAAATGTACGAACAGAGAAAAGATCTTCGATTTACAGGACGCACCCTTTTTGGTGCCAAGCCGCCAAAAGGACAGGAGATGGATGATCACTACTTTGGCGTAATTAAGCCAAGAGTTGCCGCTTATATGGAAGAACTGAATGAGGAATTGTGGAAGTTAGGCATTCTGGCAAAAACAGAACATAACGAGGT
>JAXJUX010000269.1:0-17888 GCA_036308845.1 Ruminococcus sp. | reverse complement strand
GAAAAGATTTGAGAAGGAGCGGCCTGTTATTGAAAAGCAATAGCAATTATCTGCGTCCGTCCCCTCCGAATTACAAACAAGCTTTTTATTTCTTATGTTTGGTGCCTGCTTTGAAGATAAAAAGCAGCAGTGCCGCCAAATAAATGAAAATCAATCCAAGAGTCACAAAGGTCATCATATCATTTTTCGCAGCCAAACTTACCAGCAAAAGCACTGGTGCGCCGAAGACGATGCCGAAGGAACTTCCTGTAACCAGGTTGTTGGCAGCCGGTGTTTTCATATCTGGATCAATTTCACGAAGAAGCAATACACCGGAGCTGATGGTTCCTGTGAGCATACCATACATGGAGAAGAATGCCTCACGGGAATAACCAGGATAAATATATTTGCACATATAAAACAGGTAAACAAATGTAGTAATAGCACCAAAAACAGCCATAAGTAAAAATGGAATCCAATATCCTGTTAAATCGTCGATATTGATACCGGCGATACCTGCAACGATCATAAGGTCAAAAGCGAGACCGGAAATACGGCTGAGCAGATAGTTGTTCTGGTACTGGTGGTTCATGATTTTAAAGGAACGTAAATGTTTGAACAAAGTACGGCAGAGGATTGCCATAACAGAGCCAATGATAAAGTTGAATCCCCAAAGGAGCGTACCCACTGTATCCGCAGCACCAGGAGCTACTTGATTGAGCAGACAAACGATACCGTATGTTACGTAATAAGTAAGCAGATACAACATGGCAATGAGTGCGAATTGGATGCTCAATTTATCAATGGATTCAGAAATTGGAATTTCATTGTGGTGCTGGAAAGTATCGATTGTAACGGAACCGGAAATTTCTTCTTTTTCACGGATTCGTTTTAATTTTCCTGTTCTGTTAAAAATATTCAGAAAAACAACACCAACGGTACAAGCACATAAATATCCGGCAGCAGCGAGGGATAAACCAAAGGTTCTTCCGCCTGTCATACCCAGCGCTTCGTAGGTGGTTCCTACATTGTTTGCCTGTCCAGGTCCCTGACCATAAGCCATAGGAAGTAAAATACCGCTGGCTTTGAATAAATCAGGCATAATCGTATAAGCGAGTGCCAGAGAAATAACAAGCCCTGTGATTGCCTGAACGAGGTAGGTACTTACAATCAAAGCACCACTTTTTCCGCCAATCAGTACAGTGGATTCACTTTCTTTATCCGGAACACGTAAAGACATAGCGATAAAACCGAGCGCCAATGCATGATAGGTCAGTTTTTCTAAGAAATCTGCGTCAATAGGAAGAATGCCGCTGGTGCGTAATAATAATAAAATGAAACCTGCTAAAACTGCAGTTGGAATCAAACTTTTTTGTACAAATTTAATTTTTCTTCTTAAGACATTAGCAAGAAGAATCAAACCTGAGATAAATCCGATTTGAATGATTGGATTCCATAGAGAAGTATTTGCTGCTGAAAAATCCATAAATTAATCCTCCTGAGTAGTATTCATTTTTTTATATGCTTCGTACAGCCACAAAAATTTCAGTGCATTGAATTCTTTGTCAGGAAGTAATTCATAATACGTTTTTTGTGCTGTAAATACCAATCCGTGCTTTCCATGAATGGCCATATCTAAGATGTCTTCCAGTGGAATTTCTTTCTCCCCACAGATTAAAGAAGTGGAAGAAAGTGTGATTTTTCCCTGGGCAATAATCGTTTCCTCATGATTGGAAATTTTTGCAAGGGAACCAGAGTCTGCTGTGTAAGAAAGTTTGTTTTCTGCAGCTTCTAACACCTGTTCTCGTTGCCATTTGGCCAGTTCACGGACTGTTTTATGAGAAATACCATTTAACATTGCGTATTCGTTGTATGTAAATTTCATATCACAGGCACTGCAGGAAACGGTATTTTCATGGGTGCGGATTGTGTCGATTTTACCGCAGACCGGGCAGATAAACAGAAGATTTTCCATACCTTCCGCAAGGTTTTTTCCGCTGTATTTTTGTGGAGAAAGAAGTTGCTGTTCGTAAGCATCCTCATAAAGATCACGATTGATGATTTCATTGATTTCATCAACCGACATTTTTGCAATCTGCTCTTTCGTATAAATATTTACCGGGGCACCGTGAATCGGACCTCTTCTTGTATTGGAGGTATTGCTCCAGTTTGGACTGACAAAATAGCCGCCTCGCAGTCGGTAGGTAACCAGACCACAGCGAGCTTTTTTTACCATTTTTCCAGTGGAAGGAAGAATCGGACAGGTGATTCCGTCCCATGTACGGCAGCCTTCTGCAAAAATACAGACATTGTCCCCTTTTCGTACTTTTTGGAAAACTTCTTTTACCGTTGTTGCTGCAATGGATCCTTTATAACGCATAATTGGAGCAAAACAGTAGTCAATAAATTTGAAAAATGTTTTCCAGCGGGCGATATGTTCGCTTGCGACAAAATACATTTGTTGTGGAAAACTGGCGGCTACAAAAATAGGGTCATAATCCGTTACGTGATTGGATAAGACAATATAATTTTCCGGCAGATTCTTTGCTGTCTCATAGGTATAGCCGAATTTTAATTTGAGAAACAATCTGACCGGAGGATGGAAAAATCCATAGATAAGTTTGTGCTTTTTGTTCATTGTTACACCCTTCATTAAAAACTACAAAATCTTACAATTTTCTTAACAGATATAGTTTAAAAGAAATAAAGCATGAAATCAATCTAAAAAAAATATAAAATGTGAAAAATATGTAAAAAAGAAAAAACGGACAGATGGAACGCATTTTTCATGCGAATCTGTCCGTTTTGTTGCCAGAACGATTATAATTTGATTGGAAACAGCTTTATATTACTGATTGTTTCCGCGTTTCCTTGCCAGATATACATCCAGTTTTTCTTTGACAGCGTCAGGAATCTGTCTGGATACAGGGCAAAGTTTGGCGTTTGCCATTTTATCAACGAATGTGTTGATAAATGCAATATCTTTCAGCATCTGTTCTGCTTTCATTACATCAATCGTATCGTAACGAGTATGGATGGTAGCAGTATTATGTGGTGCTAAACGTGCAAAAGAAAGAGATGGAACACCTGCATCTGCAAATGGAGTTGAATCACTTGCGTAGACATCCTGTTTTGCAGCAATACCAAAGCCTTCTATAGCGCCCAGATATTCGATAAAGTGTACCAGTTTTTCGTCTGCAGAACAGCAAGCGATAAATTTACCCATAATGGAACCGATCATGTCAAGGTTCACATTCAAAACAAAATGTTCCAATTCACTCAAATGCGCTTTGGTGTAAGCTCTGGAACCCATAAGACCGATTTCTTCGGAACCGCACCAGATAAAACGAAGACTGTAACGGTGTGGTTCTTTTGCAAATTTTTCTGCAATTCCTAAAAGTCCAACACATCCGGACATATTATCATAAGTACCGACGGAAAGAGAAGTACTGTCATAATGTGCAGAAAGAACAATGGTATCTTCGATTTCACCAGGAAGGTCGAGAACAACATTGTGAGATGTTCCCATGTATTCATCTTGTTCCAGAATGATTTTTACGGTTTTTGTTTCGTTGCGAACAAGTTCAATAGCAGATTTTGCATTGATATTGATTCCTGGGATTTTGATTCCGTTGTGAACATATGGACGAAGTTCTTTTCGGGCAATATCTTCATCGGCATAAAGTGCATCACCGCAATAGGTAATATAACCAACAGCTCCGTTATCCAATAAATCCTGATATGTCCAGCGAGGCATACCGGCTGCATCAATCATTACAATTTTACCGGAACAATTTTTCAGAGAATATGCATCTCTATTAGATAAATAATAAAACGGTGCTTCTATTTCAGCAGAACCAGAGCACATGTATCCTGCACAAGGAATTTCTTTACCATCAGCCAATAAAACAGCTTTTTTAATAGTAGATCTTTCGATTTCAAAACTTTCCAGATGTGCTTCCAGACCCATCTGTGCACATTGTTCTTTTATATATTCTGCACATTTTAATTCTTCAGGGCTTGTGCTTGTGCGCACATAAGCTGTATCTGCAAAGATTTGGTTAATCTTTTCTATGTTCATTATCATAACCTCCTGAATCAGACGACTCACCAAGGTATGGCCATCTAACCCATATTCCGTTATAACACTCTAACACGAAAAAGTCCATAGTATTTTGCATAAAATTGTAGTATAATGGCAACAAGTATTAAAAAATGGAGTGTGGAAAACTATGGGTTTAAAAGAAAAAATTATGGAAATGCAGCCACAAATGGTGGACGCTTTGATGGAACTGGTAAAATTTCCAAGTGTGCAGGGACAGGCAGAACCTGGTGTACCTTTTGGACGTGCAAACGCTGAGTGTTTGAAAAGGGCACTGGAAATCAGTGAAAGTCTGGGATTTCGTACCCACAATATGGACGGTTACGCTGGCTGGGCAGAATATGGCGAAGGAGAAGAAATGGTAGCTGTATTGGCTCATTTGGATGTGGTTCCGGAAGGAGAAGGCTGGACCATGTGCAAACCATATGAACCAGCGATTGTAGATGGAAAAATGTATGGTCGTGGAACCATGGATGATAAGGGACCTGGTATCGCTGCTTTGTTTGGATTAAAAGCGTTGGTGGATGAAGGATTTTCACCAAAACGCCGTGTAAGAATTTTATTCGGATGTAACGAAGAAACTGGAAGTAAAGATATGCAGTATTATCGCGAACATGGCGGAGAAATTCCAGTTGCGGGATTTACGCCAGATGCAAGTTTTCCGTTGATCAAAGGCGAAAAAGGCTGCATGAACATGTATTTAGAAAAAACATTCGAACAGAAAGACGGATGGAAATTACTTTCTATCAAGGGTGGTGCAGCACCAAATATCGTACCGCAGTATGCAAAAGCAGAAATTCTTATTCCAGAAGAAATGATTGCTGATGTTGAAAAATATCTGGTGGAAGAAAAAGATGTTCATGCAAAACTGGATGGAAATCATCTGATTCTTGAAGCAGATGGAATTCCGGCGCATGGATCTATGCCACAGCTTGGTGAAAATGCGATTGGCAGATTGTGTATTTATATGAAAAAACTTCCACTGGCAAAAGAAGCAATGGATGCTGTTGCTTTTGTGGCTGATAAACTGGGTATGGAAAGTAATGGAAAAACATTGCACGTAAACTTTGTGGATGAACCATCTGGAGAACTTACATTGAATCTGGGAATGATTTCTTCCAGTGAAAATGATGGAATCATGTGTATACAGATTGTGTTGGACAGCCGTTGTCCGGTAACTTATGGATATGAAGATCTTGTACCTGTACTGAAAGCAGAGTTTGCAGAAGGCGGCTGGAATGTACTCCGTGAATCTTGGGCAAATCCATTGTATATGTCTGACGACAGTGAAATTGTACAGAAACTATTGGGCGTATATCGTGCCATTACAGGTGATGATTCACCAGCGCTTTGCATCGGTGGTGGAACTTATGCAAAATCCATTCCAAATATTCTTGCCTTTGGTCCTGAAAAAGAAGGACAGGATAACCGTATCCACGGGGCAGACGAATATATCGAACTGGAACAATTGACAGAAAGTGCATGTATTTATGCGGAAGCCATCCGCGCGTTGGCAGAATAAAGGAGGATGTTGTCGGTGCATTTTGTAGAAGCGAAAGGCATATTGTCTGCACAAAATGGAATGAATATCTATCGGGGATGTACCCACGGATGTATTTATTGCGACAGCAGAAGCAGATGTTATCAGTTTAATCACGTATTTGAGGATATTGAAGTAAAACAGAATGCGCCGGAATTATTAGAAAAAGCCCTTCGGTCCAAGCGAAAAAAGTGTATGATTGGAACGGGAGCTATGTGCGATCCTTATATGCATTGTGAGGAAAAGTTGCAGCTTACCCGCCGTTGTCTGGAAATTATCGAACGATATGAATTTGGTGTGACAGTTCAGACAAAATCCACGCGTATTTTGCGTGATCTGGATTTGTTAAAGAGCATCAATGAAAAATCAAAATGTGTAGTACAGATGACCTTGACTACATATGATGAAACATTATGCAAAATTTTGGAGCCAAATGTCAGCACAACGAAAGAGCGCTTTGAAGCATTGAAAATATTTCAGGAAAATGGCATTCCGGCAATTGTTTGGATATGTCCGATTCTTCCATATATTAATGATACCAGAGAAAATATCGAGGGTATTCTGGATTACTGTGTGCAGGCAGGAGTTTATGGGATTATCAATTTTGGAATGGGTGTGACACTTCGGGAAGGAAGCAGGGAATATTTTTATGCGGCATTGGATAAGAATTTCCCGGGCATGAGAAAAAAGTACCATCAGACCTATGGGTATGCATATGAACTCCCCAGTGAGCGTCATGCAGAACTGACGCGGCTTTTCAAGGATATTTGCAGGAAAAATGGAATTGTACACGACAAGGATGCCTGTTTTCAATATTTGCATGAATTTCCTGAAAAATATGAACAGTTATCCTTGTTTTAAAGGAAAATAGAGCAGAGTATAGAGCTGTCACTGAAAGCGGTGGCAGCTTTGTTTAGTTGGAAAGTATTTATTTTAGAAATATAAAATTTTATCACTTTTACGAGTTTAATCGTTTTACAAGTAAAGACATATGTAAGAAAGTCCATGAGATGGTTAGCTTCGGGATATGTTTTTTGGAAATAGAATGAATGGCGCATTTTCAATTGGAAAAATTTCTTAGATGGAGTATATGATTTGACCATGCTAAAATGAAACCATAAATCGCAGGAGGTATGAACGTATGAAAAACTATCAGATTATAAAAATACAGGAACACCCGGAATTAAAAGAAAACGCATGCAGCCGGTTTCATGAAAAGTGGGGAATACCAAAAGAAGCGTATGAAGAAAGCATGGAGGAATGTCTGAAAAAAGAACATCCAGTACCGCAATGGTACATAATTATGGACCAGGATACGATAATTGCAGGCCTGGGTGTGATTGAAAATGATTTTCATGATCACAAATATTTGACACCAAATGTTTGCGCCGTATATGTGGAAGAAGGCTACCGCAAACAGGGCATTGCGGGAAAAATGCTTGGATTTGTGTGTGATGAATTTGCTAAAATGGGTATAGATACGTTATATTTGGTTACAAGTCACACTTCGTTTTATGAACGATATGGGTGGGAATTCTACTGTATGGTACAGTGTGATGGAGAAGATGAACTGTCACGGATGTATGTACATAAACAAAAATGATTGTAGAAAAACGAAAAACTTGGATTTTGTATTTGAGAAAGAAGCGTAGCTGGATAACAGGTGCAGAGTTTGAAAATTGAATAAGACTCTACACCCTATGTATAGTAGCTGCGTACGATTATTTATTCCATGTTATCTTCTGGTAATTCAACTGGCTGAAGTTTTAACTTAAGAAATCTAATTTCATGATCGATTGCTTTTATCGTTTCGACAGCGTTTTCTTTTGTAGCGACCCTTTTGATACGCATGAGCATCTGGTATTGTTCTATGAGTTGAGCGTTAAATTGTTTGTCAGTTGGCATGTAAGCGTATTCCTCCATAGGTTAACTCCTTTCGATATGGTGATTTTGTATCATCATTATATCGCAAAGGGCGAATGGGTGTAAAGCCTTATTCAGTTTTCAAAGTTCGACATTTATGTGGTTATCTTTGGAAAATAAGCGGGATACTACGAAATAAATTTGGAAGTGTTATCAGATGGTATATGTACAGTGAGAATTACAAATAAGTATACAGTGGGCTAAGAAAGATTGCAAGAGCGAAGAATGTCGAATAATGGCAAATAGAAAGGACTGGATTTATACATTGGTATGAATCTGGTCTATTTTATTGGATGCAAGATAATACTTGACAAAAGAGGAAAAATGTATCATAATAACAGTATCAAAAGTGATACGAAAGGGGAATGGTTATGGATTATATTACAAATGATAAAAATATAGTAATTGAGATGGAAGAAAAAGCGAAAACAGTAAGCGATGAGATGATTGACAGATTAGTAGCATATCGAAAACAGATTCATATGACACAGCAGGATATTGCAGATGCTACAGGCATGAAGCGTGCCAATATTGCACGAATCGAAGGAAAGAAGCACTTGATTACATTGGAATGCCTGATTAAATATGCGGAAAGTATGAATCTGGAACTTTGCATGGAGTTAAAGGAAAAAGATTCAGACGTTGAATAACGGAGATGGATTCTATGCGAATCAAGGAAAAAGAAATTATAATTCCAACAGGAGAGAAAATTATCCTGCGAAGTGCCAAAAAAGAGGATGCTGAGTCTGTTTGTGCTCATAAATACATTACATCGGAAGAATCTTATTATATGGCAAGGTATCCAGAAGAATGTGAGCATGATGTCAGTGCAATAGAGACTCGGTTATCCGATATAGAAAAACATCCACAAAATTTCTCGGTAACTGCTTTTAAGGATGGGAAAGTTATTGGAGATTTAGGCGTAACACAGATCAGAAACCATATAAAATTTCGTCATAGAGCGTATATGGGGATTTCCATTCAGAAAAAATATTGGAATTGTGGATTGGGAAGCCAAATGGTAGACATTGCTGTAAAACAGGCAAAAGAAAATGGTTTTGAACAGTTGGAATTAGGTGTATTTGCGGATAACGAAAGAGCCATCCATCTATATGAAAAATTTGGTTTTCAAAATTATGGAGTACAGCCGCGTGCATTCAAATTGAAAGATGGAACATATCATGATGAAGTGATTATGGTACGTATCTTTTAGAAGTTTTTACGAATACAACGAGTAGTATCTGTTTTTATATTTAGCAGTGGTATATCCTATGAATAGGAGTGGATAATGATTGATGCTGTTATGAGCAGTAAATACAGAGTTATTTTTTAGAAAAGAGGAATATAGTATGCAAATACGCGTGGCAACTGAGAAGGATCTTGAAACATTATCTGTAGACCAGCATATTTCCAGAAAAGAATTGGAAAATATCATTGCGCTAAACCGTGTATATATATTAGAAGAAAAAGGGATTTTCGCAGGCTGGCTCAGATATAATCTGTTTTGGGACAATACTCCATTTATGAATATGTTGTTTGTCATGGATGCGTATCGTGGCAAAGGATATGGAAAAGCCTTGGCAGAGTATTGGGAAGAAGATATGAGGAAACTTGGATACAAATGGGTCATGACATCAACGGTTTCCGATGAGTATGCGCAGCATTTGTATTATAAATTGGGTTATCAAGCTGCAGGAGGATTTACACCACCGCAGGATATTTATGAGATTATATTAACAAAAGTTTTATAAATCAGAATGTGAGCGTAAGAGGAAAAAAGAATGACGACAAAAGATATGCTTCAGATTGCGCTGGAACAATCTGCCATAGATTGTAATTGCAGTACAGAAGATTTTTTAAAAAAAGAAAATATTATTACAACTTCCCGACCACATCCAGATGCGAAAAAATATCTGGCGTTACCTGTTGCGTGTGATCTGGTATCATACGGGAATAATATTGTTGCGTCCATACAGGAAGAATATAGAGAAATTGTAGAAGCTTACATAGAAAAATATCCTGTGGAACATTGTTTTGAAACACCCAATATGCATGTTTTGAATGATGAATTTCAAAAGAAAGGATATCGTATATGTTTTATGGCAGAGTATTTTTTGCCGGATTTGGAATACATGAAAGAATTGCCATGTGATTATGAATTGAGGCTATTAGAGCAGAAAGATTTTTCTGACTTGTATACACCTCAGTGGAGTAATGCGCTTTGTGAAGCGAGAAAACAACTGGATGTGCTTGGTGTTGGTGCATACGATCATGGAAAATTGATTGGATTGGCGGGCTGTTCTGCTGATTGCGATACCATGTGGCAAATTGGGATTGATGTGTTGCCGGAATACCGAAGGAAAGGAATTGCTTCCTGTCTAACTACAAGGTTGGCGATGGAAGCGATAAAAAGAGGAAAAGTTCCGTTTTATTGCGCTGCATGGTCCAATATTAAGTCTGTGAGAAATGCAATAAAAAGTGGATTTCGCCCTGCATGGGTGGAAATGACAGTAAAACCGACAGAATTTGTGGATAACATGAACAAATAATAATTGAAATTGTAAAAGCTGGATGGAGAGAACAGATGGAGAAAAAATATACAGAAGAACAGGAAACATTTCTTAGAAGTATGGATTTTATGAGGCTGGGCCAGGCAATTAATCGCGGGCAATGGCAGAGTGCTGCAATGACAGTACAACGTATGGACAGAAATGCGAAAGCAGCCGGTCTGACAGAGTTTGAACGCCAGTTTACTGGAATTCGTCAATGTATTAATAGGAGAAATGGATTTGAAGCAAAACAAATTTTGGCTATTGTAGTAAACAAAAGAGCGCGCTATTTAAATGATATGAATCAGGATAAGAATATAGAAAGGCAGATGCTATGATTTATTATGCAGATGAAGAAATTGTGATTCGTAATATGGAGCCACAGGATGCTCAGATTATAACGAATGAAGAAATTGCACAAGGATGGAATGCAACAATTGACAAGTATCAGATGCGTCTGAAACATCAGGAAGAGGGGCGTGCCATATCTCTGGTAGCAGAATATAAAGGAAACATAGCAGGATATAATAATGTGTATATCAACGCACCAGGAGGTCCATTTGGAAACCAGGGATATCCGGAAATTGTGGATTTTGGTGTATTGGAAAAATATCGCTGTAAAGGAATCGGAAGCAAATTAATGGACGTGGCAGAAAAAATTGCGTCAGAATATGCAGATATGGTGTATCTTGGCGTGGGTTTATATTCCAGTTATGGAAGTGCACAACGTATGTATGTAAAACGTGGCTATATACCGGATGGCAGCGGCGTATGGTATGGGGATAAAGTTTGTGAGCCATATGCTGAGTGTGTCAATGATGATGATTTGAATTTGTACTTATACAAGAAGTTTTAATTATTGAGGTATGCTTGTCTGCTATACTCCAAACGAAACAAATGGCGCCGCCGGGTTAGCTGTATGTTTTACATATTTCTAAAAACTTTCGCTTGTATAAACGTAACGTATATATGATCACGTAAAACATACAATAAAAAATGGCCTTTGATAGTCGATTAATGCATTTATACTCTTGCAGTTTTTAACATTTTATGTCATTATAAGGGTCTCAACCTCAAAAAAAGAGAAAGATTTAGCTTTACAGGCTAAAATGTTAGTGCTATAATGTAGCAACGAGCTAAAGTACGAAAGGAGAAGCCATGTATTCAATCGACGAAATTAGAAATGAAGATATGGAGATAGCAGAAGCTATCGAAGCTGAGATTGCAAGACAGAATTCACACATCGAATTAATTGCATCTGAAAACTGGGTAAGCAAAGCCGTTATGGCAGCAATGGGTAGTCCTCTGACTAACAAATATGCAGAAGGTTATCCTGGACATAGATATTACGGAGGGTGTTCCTGCGTAGACGTAGTAGAAAATCTGGCTATTGAACGTGCAAAAGAAATTTTTGGTTGTACATATGCGAACGTTCAGCCACACTCTGGTGCACAGGCGAATATGGCAGTATTTTATGCATTACTGCAGCCAGGTGATACCGTTCTTGGTATGTCTCTGGCACATGGTGGACATTTGTCACATGGAAGCCCTGCAAACCTGAGTGGTTCTTACTTCAAATCTGTATCTTACGGAACAGACGACAATGGATTTATTGATTATGATGAAGTAAGAAGAATTGCACTGGAATGCAAACCAAAACTGATTGTAGCAGGTGCTAGTGCATATTGCCGTGTTATTGACTTCAAAAAATTCCGTGAAATCGCAGATGAAGTTGGCGCATACCTGATGGTTGATATCGCACATATCGCAGGTTTGGTTGCTGGTGGAGTACACCCAAGTCCAATTCCATATGCACACGTAACAACAACTACTACACATAAAACACTTCGTGGACCTCGTGGCGGTTTGATTTTGAGTAGTGAAGAATTTGCAAAAGAACACAAACTGAACAAAGCAATCTTCCCAGGAACACAGGGTGGACCTTTGATGCATGTAATTGCAGCAAAAGCAGTATGCTTCAAAGAAGTATTGCAGCCAGAATACAAAGAATATGCGAAAAATATCGTAGCAAATGCACAGGCATTGTGTAAAGGTCTGATGGATCGTGGTGTAAATATCATTTCTGGCGGTACAGACAATCACCTGATGCTGGTTGACTTGAGAGGAACTGGTATTACAGGTAAAGAAATGGAACATTTGTTGGATGATGCCAATATTACATGTAACAAAAATGCGATTCCAAATGATCCACAGTCTGCATTCGTAACAAGTGGTGTTCGTCTGGGTACTGCAGCTGTTACATCTCGTGGTATGAATACAGAAGATATGGATAAGATTGCAGAAGCAATTGCTCTTATGATTCAGAGCAAAGATAACAAAGACAAAGCAAAAGCTCTTGTAAAAGAACTTACAGATAAATATCCTTTGATTGCTTAAGATAAAAACCTTCAGGTGAGGAAAAAGCACCTGAAGGTTTTTGTGTCCAAAGGTATGTTAGCAGAAAGGGTGAAAAGACAAATGAATATCAAATTGCATTATGTAGAGGAAGGACAAGGAGAACCATTGCTTCTTCTGCATGGGAATGGAGAAGATGGCACATATTTTGTTCATCAGATAGCATATTTTTCGAAGAAATATAGAGTAATCGCAATTGATACAAGAGGACATGGCAAATCACCAAGAGGAGATCAGCCATTTACAATCCGCCAGTTTGCGGATGATTTATATCAGTTCATGCAGCTGCATCAGATAGAAAAAGCACATATATTGGGATTTTCAGACGGTGGTAATATTGCCATGATCTTTGCTATGAAATATCCGCAGTGTGTGAAGAAACTGATTTTGGATGGTGCGAATTTGGATGGACATGGAGTAAAAGCCGGTGTTCAGATTCCAATCGTATTAGGATATCAATGCGCAGCGTTATTTGCGAAAGTAGATGCAAAAGCAAAGAAAAAAGCAGAACTTCTGGGATTGATGGTTAATGATCCGAATGTAAAACCAGCTGAGTTAAAGCAGATTAAGGCGAAAACTTTGGTAATCGCCGGAACAGACGATATGATCAAAGGTGAACATACAAAGTTGATTGCCGACAATATTCCGAATGCTGTTTTGCAATTTGTAGAAGGTGATCATTTTATTGCAAACAAAGAATACCAGAAATTTAATTGCGCAGTAGAACAATTTTTAAATGACTAGAGTGAATTGTAAAGTTTATGTTAAATAATCGTAAAATAATGCCAGTTATAAGATATTCCTTTGACCTGAATGTTAAATCTATGTTATACTTCGGCTTGTAGCGCAAAATATTTCAATGAGAGAACATTTATGAGTCAAGCGAAAAGAAGATTATCATTGTTCTTGAGTATTTTGGTGATTTTTGGGTTTATCTATAACATTCAGATGATACAGAATAAACTTCCACAGTTTTGTGAGAATCACACGATTACAGAACAAATGATTCGACATACAAACAATCCTGTCAAAGAGACCGCGATTGTACAAAAAACAAATGGAAGACCGCTGACGATTGAACAGAAAAATCAAAACAGATTGTCCTGTTTTACAATCGTATTTTTAGTGGTTTTGGCTGCTTTTATATGGAAAGGACAGACACTGAGTTTTTCTCAGGTCTGGTACACTCTGGAGCAGTATCGAAAATATATTTGCCGTATATCGGTTCGGCGAGGACCTCCGGCGTGGAATGTGTAGAAAAATAATAAGACACATTCGACATATAGGAGTGTTTCATGAAAAATTACATAAAGAGAAGAACCTCCTATATTGAATAGGAGGAATTACATGGGAATTACTGATTTTTTAGGACTATTAGGTGGATTAGCCTTGTTTTTGTACGGTATGCAGATGATGAGCAATGGTTTGGAAGCTGCTGCCGGTAATCGAATGAAACAGATTCTTGAGAAACTGACAGCCAATCGTTTTCTTGGCGTAGCGGTAGGTGCTGGTATTACTGCTGTGATTCAATCTTCTTCAGCAACAACAGTTATGGTCGTTGGTTTCGTTAACTCGGGAATGATGACCTTGAATCAAGCGGTATGGATCATCATGGGAGCGAACATCGGTACTACGATTACCGGTCAGTTGATTGCTTTGGATGTGGGAATGCTGGCTCCACTGTTTGCATTTATTGGCGTAGCACTGATTGTATTTTTGAAGAAACCGAAAATACATCATATTGGACAAATTTTAGCAGGACTTGGCGTTCTTTTTATCGGAATGGATATGATGGGGGCTGCGATGGAACCATTACAGCAATCAGAAGAATTTATTTCCTTGATGACCAAATTCTCGAATCCAATGCTGGGAATTCTTGTTGGTGCTGTATTTACAGCAATCATTCAGTCATCTTCTGCATCAGTAGGTATTTTGCAGGCATTGGTTACAAATGGCTTGATTCCTTTTGGGAATGCTGTGTATATTTTGTTTGGTCAAAATATTGGTACTTGTATCACTGCGGTACTTGCTTCTATTGGAACAAACCGCAATGCGAAAAGAACCACCATCATTCATTTGCTGTTTAATATTACAGGAACCATTATTTTTACGATCATATGCCTGGCGTCTCCATTGGAACACCTGGTAGTGTCTTTGACACCAAACAGTCCGGCAGCACAGATTGCCAATATGCATACTTTGTTTAACTGTGTGACAACGATGTTGTTATTACCAATTGGTCAGTATATGGCAAAATTAGCAGAGAGAATTCTTCCGGATTCCAAGCAGGAACCAGAACAGGTCAATCCATTGTTCCTGTTAATGGATGATTTTGACCGTGTAAATGGTAAATTTGGTTATTCTGCGATTCATTTGGATATGCTTGGTCAGGAAATCAACAAAATGCTTACCTACGCAAAAGAAAATGTAGAAAGAGGTTTTCTGGCAGTTATTGGTAAGGATATGGAAATTGTGGAATCAATGGAAAAAACGGAAGATCAGATTGACTACTTAAATAAAGAAATCTCACAGTATATATCAAAAATCCTGATTCATGACAGAAGCGGACAGGATATTGCAACAATTGAAGAATATTTCCTGATTACGGGAAATGTAGAACGAATCGGAGATCATGCATTAAACATTGGTGGTTATGTAAAAACAATGGAAAAACATGACATCACATTTTCTCAGGATGCGAAAGATGAAATTTATGAAATGAAGAAAATTACACAAAATGCTCTTGAGACAGTAATGCATAGAGATGAAGATAAAATGAAATGGCTTTCTAAAGTGGCAGCGATGGAACAGCAGATGGACGATATGACAGAAAGCTATCGAAACAATCATTTGGAACGTATGCGACAGGGCAAATGTTCCGAAGAAGCATGTGTATTATATTCTGAAATGTTGACTGATTTTGAACGAATCGGGGATCATTTATTGAATATTGCACAATCATATTCCAAGATGACGATAACCGTTTAATGGAATAATTTATTACACACATATACTTTTATAAATAAGCGGTAAAACGCTGAAATAAAGTAACTCTTATAAATCTGGCGCAAAAGGGCCGTTGTTCAAATGAAAATTCGTTTGAACAGCGGCTTTTTATATTCTTCAAAAAGAACTTTTCTGCTATATAAATATGGCAAAAACATTGTAGAAATCGCAATTTTTGCAATGCTGACAACAAGTTAGGTAATTCTATTTCGTGGAAAATAATGTAAAATATAAGTACAAGATGACGAAACAAGAGAAGGTATGGAATCTAAAAGAAAGGGGATCAACGATGCAGTTAACAGAGGCAGGAATTAAGAATGGAACAGAAGATTGGGTAAAAGCTGGATACAGACTTCCACAGTTTGATCATGAAGCAATGGTAAAAGCAACAGAAGAAAATCCATATTGGGTACATTTCGGAGCAGGAAATATTTTTAAAGCGTTTCAGGCAAACGTAGTACAGGATTTGTTAAATGACGGAACTTTGGATCGTGGAATTATTGCTGTCGGTGGTCATGAAGCGATGGAAAAATTGAGCCAGCCACATGACAATTATCACATTCTGGTTACTTTAAAAGCAGATGGAACAATTGAAAAAACAGTAGTCGGCAGCATTGCAGAATCGCTTACGACAGATGCTGGTTACGACGATCATATAGATAGATTAAAAGAAATCTTCAGAAAAGATTCTTTGCAGATGGCAAGTTTCACCATTACAGAAAAAGGTTACATTTTGGAAGATTTACATGGGGAGTTGCTTCCAGCAGTAGCAGCAGATTTGAAAAACGGACCAGAAAAACCAGGAAGTTATATGGGAAAAATTACGGCTTTCCTGTATGAACGTTTCAAAGCTGGTCAGACACCAATCGCAATGGTGAGTATGGACAACTGTTCCCATAACGGAACAAAATTATATCAGGCAATCGAAACTTATGCAAAAGCATGGGCTGAGAATGGTCTGGTAGAAAAAGAATTTGAAAATTATATTACCAATCCTGAAAAAGTTTCTTTCCCATGGTCTATGATTGATAAAATCACACCAAGACCAGACCCAACAGTGGAAGCAAGCTTGAAAGAAGACAATATCGATGGCGTGCATCCAATCATTACATCCAGAAAAACATTTATTGCACCATACGTTAATGCGGAAGAAAGTCAGTATTTGGTAATTGAAGATAGATTTCCGAATGGAAGACCAGCTTTGGAAAAAGGCGGTTTGATTTTCACAGACAGAGAAACAGTAGATAAAGTAGAAACTATGAAAGTTTGTACTTGTCTGAATCCATTACATACAACATTGGCAGTATTTGGCTGTGTTCTGGGTTATGAAAGAATTTCTCAGGAAATGAAAGACGATACCATCAGAAGACTGGTTGAAGGAATTGGATACAAAGAAGGACTTCCAGTAGTAGTTGATCCTGGCGTTCTTGACCCAAAAGAATTTATTGATACAGTTATCAATGTCAGAATTCCAAACCCATTTATGCCGGATACACCACAGCGAATTGCAGTAGATACCTCTCAAAAATTAGCAATTCGTTTTGGTGAAACCATCAAAAAATATGCAGAATTTGATGATGACGATTTAGATATCAATGAAATTAAACTGATTCCATTGGTTTATGCAGGATGGCTGCGTTATCTGATGGCAGTAGATGATAATGGAAAAGGTTTTGAACTGAGTCCAGACCCATTGCTGGAACAGTTATGTCCAGTAGTTGCAGGTATCAAACTGGGACAGACAACAGATGTGGAACCAATTATCAGACCAATTTTGAAAGACGAACAGATTTTTGGTGTAGATCTCTATGAGGTAGGATTGGCAAATCTGGTTTGCCAGTATTTCACAGAGATGATTGCAGGAGTTGGTGCAGTAAGAGCTACTCTGGAAAAATACGTGTAACTCAATTCATGCAGTATGCGTTGAATTGTTACAAAATAAAATAATAGAATAATAGAAAAGGGAGAACTGGCCACGCATGCGTGCGCCAGTTCTCTCTTTTCTGTTTGTTTCGAAACGTGAATATGTTATACTTATTGGTAATTCGGAGGAAAAGCGTGTATTTTAGACAACAGTAAGGGATATTTTCACAGTTGCAACCACCGGTTGACAAATTGACAGCCCTGATTTCTGGTATGCAATCGCAAAACCAGGTATGATAAAGGCACAAAAAAGAGAAATAATGAGGTGAGGATATGATTTTAGCAGAAAAGATTATTACACTACGAAAGAAAAATGGGTGGTCGCAGGAGGAATTAGCAGAAAAAATGAATGTATCCCGGCAATCCGTATCCAAATGGGAAGGTGCTCAATCCGTTCCAGATTTGAATAAAATTTTGATGTTAAGTGAAATTTTTGGTGTCAGTACAGACT
>JAXJUX010000268.1:0-6421 GCA_036308845.1 Ruminococcus sp. | reverse complement strand
TGTACCACAGGCCAAAGGAACGGCGTCGGTACTTTTGGTATCCGATATGATTTTGCTCGGATGTACCAATCGGCTTGGTGTTTTTGCCACTCCTGGAGAAAATGAAAAAAAACAGGTGGAGGAAATCGCAGAACAATTAAATATTTCCTATCTTTTGCAGAAAAAATGCAATGAAATCAGTGGTGGGGAACTGCAGATGGTTTTGATTGCAAGAGCATTGGCTGCCAAACCGGAACTTTTGATTTTGGATGAACCGGAGTCAAATCTGGATTTTCGTAATCAGTTGATTGTGTTGGACGCCATGTCAAAACTGGCGGCAGACGGTATTTGTTGCATTTTCAATACACATTATCCGACACATGCGTTGACGAGGGCAACGAAATCGTTGATCGTGCAGAAGCGAGGAGAAGCATTCTTCGGCGAGACCGCGAAAATCGTCACCGAAGAAAATATTCAAAAAGCGTTTGGTGTGGAAGCGGTGATTGGAGAAGTGGAAACGGATGGAAACCAGTACAAAAGTATACTTCCGCTTCGGATTGCGCAGGAATACAAAAAAAATGCAAATGATATACAAAAACAAAGGGCGATTGCAGTTGTCACCGTTCTTTTTTCTGATTATGGATTGAGTGATAAAATTAATGAAATTTTACACCAATATGGCAAATACATCGTGGGAAGGATGGGAATGCCGTATCGGGAAGGAAATGTATACATTATTAATGTAACATTGGATGCACCTCATGAAGAGATAGAATCTTTATTTCATAAGATTCATATTTTGTCGGGAGTACAGACGAAAGTTACCTATGCAGAATAAAAGATAAAATGGAGGAGAAGCACATGTTAAAAATAGCAGTTTATGGAAAAGGTGGAATCGGAAAATCTACAACCGTTTCTCATGTGGCAGCCGCTTTGGCCGAAAAAGGATTGAAAGTCATGCAGATTGGTTGTGACCCGAAAGCAGATTCCACGATTTTACTTCGTGGACCGGAAAAAATGAAAACCGTTCTGGAACTGGTGCGTGAGCGAAAAAATGATTTCACACTGGAAGATATGGTGAGAATCGGCTATGCGGGTGTTATCTGTGTGGAAGCAGGCGGACCGGCACCGGGAACCGGCTGTGCAGGACGCGGAATCATTGCCGCATTGGAAAAACTGGGAGAAAAAGGCGCTTATGAAACATATCAGCCCGATATCGTCATGTACGATGTTTTGGGCGATGTTGTGTGCGGTGGTTTTACGATGCCGATGCGTCCGGGTTATGCGGAACAGGTTTTCGTAGTAACTTCCGGTGAAAATATGGCAATCCATGCGGCAGCAAATATCGGTGCCGCAGTGGAAGGATTTCGAGACAGAGGATATGCAAAATTTGGTGGCCTCATTTTAAATAGAAGAAACGTGAAAAATGAAGAAGAAAAAGTAGCAGAACTGGCAGATGACCTGCATTGTAATATTATCGGAACATTGGATCGCAGTGAGACCGTTTTGGATGCAGAAGAACTGGGAAAAACAGTTCTGGAAGCATTTCCGGAAAGTGAAATGGCAGATCAATATCGAAAACTGGCAGAACAAATGATGGAAGCGTTGGGAGTGAGCGTATGTTAAAACGATTGGGAGAAGAAAAAGTAAATCCTTCTGTGAAAATTACAGAAGCAAAATTTCCTGCTCCTTTTGTATCCGGCTTGGAATATGGCGCTCCGGCAAGAGGAACATGGAATATTGTACACGTGGGAATGTTGATTCCCGGTGCGCATCAGATTTTTGCCTGTGCACAGGGATGTCTTCGTGGGGTCGTGCTGACAGCGGCAGAAATGAATGCCAGCGACCGTTTTTCTACGATTGCGATTCGGGAAAACAATGTGCTGGATGGCGATATGGAAGATTTGCTGATCGAAGGAGTATCCGACATTTTGGAACGTCTGCCGGAATATCCGCCAGCGATTTTATTGTATACAAGCTGTATTCACCATTTTATGGGAAGTGACCTGAATTATGTATACAAGGTGCTTCGCGAGCGTTATCCACAGGTTCAGTTTACGGATTGTTATATGAATCCGATTATGAGAAAGAGTGGATTGACACCGGATCAGACCATGCGCAGACAGCTGTATAGTTTGTTGACAGAAAAAAACACATCAAAAAGAGAAAAACGGGTACATATTGCAGGATGCGATTTCCCTTTGGATAAAAAAAGTGAATTGTATACCTGTTTACAGGAAAATGGGTATGAAGTGTGTGAAATCGCTACATGCAAAACGTATGAAGAATATCAGCAATTGGCAGACTGCAGCGCAGCGATTACCACCTTCCCAGCAGCAAAGGTAGCAGGGGAGTATTTGGGAAAAAATCATG
Source organism: Ruminococcus sp. (assembly GCA_036308845.1). GTDB lineage: Bacteria > Bacillota > Clostridia > Lachnospirales > Lachnospiraceae > Oliverpabstia. Next base: position 4,069 of record JAXJUX010000268.1, on the reverse strand, counting down.
GACAGAAACATTTGTATCTGCCAGCCAGCTTTTCCTATGAAAAAATAGAAGAAAATCTGAAACAATTGCAGGAAACACTGGGAATTTCACTGGATGAAGCGTATCTGCAAAAGAAAAAAGCAGCCTGTGAAGAAGCATTGCAAAAAGCAAGAGAAATCATTGGTGATACAGAAATCACGATAGATTTTACTGCGTTTCCGTTTATTTTGAGTCTTACAAAATTGCTGGTTACCCATGGATTCCATGTAACAAAGTTATATACCGACAGTTTTCCGGGAGAGGAAAAAGAAATTTTCGCATGGCTTCAGGAACATGCACCAGAATTAGAAATTTATCCGACGGTACATGCTTCGATGCGTGTCCTTCCAAGAAAGAATGAAGAAAAAATACTGGCAATCGGGCAGAAAGCAGCTTATTTTTCCGGAACAGAGTATTTTGTGAATGTGGTAGAAGGCGGCGGTTTCTGGGGTTATGAAGCAATCATCCGCCTGGCAGAGCTGATGTGTGAAGCATTTGAAACGCCGAAAGACACGAAAGCGTTAATACAAATCAAAGGAATGGGGTGTGGATCATGCGTATAAAACAAACAGCGGCAATTATTTCAACTTATGCAGCAGATATTTCCGGAATCTGTTCTGCCATGTATGAACTTGGCGGAATGACTGTTATGCACGATGCATCCGGATGTAACTCCACATACAATACCCACGATGAGCCAAGATGGTATGATATGGACAGTTTGGTGTTTATCTCTGCATTGTCGGAAATTGAGGCATTGCTTGGGGACGATGATAAGCTGATCAACGATATCGTGAATGCTGCAAAGGAATTAAAACCGAAATTTATTACCCTCGGAGGAACGCCGATTCCGATGATGATGGGAACGGATTTTCCGGCAGTTGCCAGACAGATTGAACGTGAGACAGGAATCATGACATTTGGACTGAACACAGATGGGATGCATTCGTATATTTTCGGTGTATCGAAAGCGTTTGCTGCCCTCGCAGAGCGCGTTTGTCTGGATGGAGTGGAGAAGACAAAACAGTTATCTGTTAATATTCTGGGAGCAACTCCATTGGATTTCTCGATAAATGGAACCGTGCGGGCGATGGCAGATGCCTTGGAAGAACAGGGCATTGAGGTGTATGCAGTTTGGGCGATGCATACCGCTAAAGTGGAAGATTTGTATGAACGTATCCAGACGGCCGGTGCGGCACATGTGAATCTGGTTGTTTCTGCCAGTGGGTTGAAAGCTGCAAAAATTTTGTGGAAAAGATTTGGAATTCCGTATGTGATCGGGACTCCGTGCGGTAAGAAATTTACTCAAAAAATCACGGACGGAATCCGACAGGCAGCAGCGACGGGAGAACATCAGAATCTTTGCAAATATTTTCCAGAATCCGACAAAGTAATCATCGGAGAAAGTATAACGGCGCTTTCTCTGGCAAATGCCCTTTATGAAGAAACGGGAGTTGGAGCAAAGGTGTTGTGTGCAGTAGATGCAGAAGAAGAACTGTTGTCTGATGGCTGCGTGTCGGCAAGAGATGAGGCGGAAATCATTCCATATCTGGAAAAGGCGAAAATCGTGATTGCGGATCCAATGTACCGCCCGATTTGCTCGGAACATGTGCAGTTCGTGGAACTACCTCATGAAGGATTTTCGGGAAGAATTTACAGAGAACAGATTCCGAATCTTGTGGAATATTTTGAACAGGTGGCGGCAGATTGGACATGACAAAATGATGAGATGGATTTTATGATACACAGATTTCACCGCATTTCATGCAAGCATGAGATGCATGACTTTTTGAAACGGGTATCAAATAAATAGAAAAGGAAGGGATTAGCGTATGATGAAAAAAATAGTAGCAGTAATGATAGCAGCCATGTGTTGTTTTTCTATGGTTGCTTGCGGAAGTAAGGAAAGCAGCAGTCAGGATACAAGTATGGAAGTTGTTGAAACAACAGAGGAAGCAAACGAAGGCGAAGATCAGGACACAGCTTCCGCAGACGAAGAATCAGCTGCAGAAGACGATACGATTACAATCACAGACCATAACGGAAATGTTGTAACAGTTCCGAAAAATATCGAACGTATCGCTGTTGGGAACATTCTCCCAATGCCATCTGTACTGGCAGTATTTTTTGACTCAGCAGAAAAAATCGTTGGTATGCCGGCAGGATGTATGACCGCAGCAGAAAACAGCCTCTTGTCAGAATTATATCCGGAGATTTTGAATGCGGAAACCGGATATATCAATGGCGCAGAAATCAATATCGAAGAATTGATGAAATTGGATGTAGACGTTGTTATTTACAATGCGGCAAACGCAAGTATGGGAGAGCAGCTTGCAAATGCAGGTATTCCAGGTGTGGCAGTATCTGTAAACAAATGGGATTACGATGCAATCGAAACCTTGAATCAGTGGATTGCTTTGCTTTCCGAAATGTTCCCGGAAAATGACAGGGTAGAACAGGTAGAAACTTATAGTAAAGAATCCTATGATCTGGTGCAGGAAAGAGTGGCAGGACTTTCTGATGAAGAAAGAGCAAGAATTTTCTTCCTGTTCCAGTATACTGATTCTACAATTGCAACTTCTGGTAATCATTTCTTCGGTCAGTACTGGGCAGATGCCATTGGTGCCATCAACGTAGGGGAAGAAGTGGAACAGGACAATTCTATTACTGTAAATATGGAACAGATTTATGCATGGAATCCGGAACATATTTTGATTACAAACTTTACATCCGCACAGCCGGAAGATTTGTATAACAATACGATTGGTACTTATGATTGGAGTGCAATCGATGCAGTCAAAAACGAACAGGCATACAAAATGCCTCTCGGTATGTACAGAAGTTATACCTGTGGAGTAGATACTCCGGTAACACTTCTTTGGATGGCGAAGACGGTTTATCCGGACTTGTTTGAAGATATCGATATTACACAGGAAACCAAATCATATTATAAAGATGTATTTGGAATTGAACTGACAGATGCGCAGGCAGAAATGATTTTTGCACCATCTTCGGAAGCGTCTGCATTTTAAAAATGGAAATTATACCATATAAAGCAGTCTGCATTAAGTTCGAAAAATAAAAAACATGAGGAGAATCTTACTATGGATTCTTCTCATGTTTTTTATTCAGCAACCAATTGATAATCAGTATCGATAACTGGATTCAAATAAAAATTCTTCAATTTTCCTTTATATACCACTTTGGCATCATTCAGATGCAAAAACTGCATAGGATGTGTGATTGGAGAAAATTCCTGATCATCCACCACTTTAAATTTCAAAAGCAGATCTCTTACAAATTCGGAGCAGTAATAATGGTTTTTATGTGTATAGCAAATACGGAATGCAGCTAACATCAGACCTATGTAATTATAACAGTAAATATGTTTGTTTCGGTACATATTTTCCAGGAACATCTGCATGGAATGGTAATTCAGTTTGCTGGTTTGTACTGCCAATACCACGACCTTTGTTTCAGAAAAACGCTTGAATGTACCTGCATGAGGAGATTCCTGAACAAATCCTCCGCGAAAAGGATTGTATGGATTTTTCCGTCCGAAAGAATACATTTTATCAAGATTCGGTTCCAGACTAACGGAAACGTGGTTATATTCTTTATGGGTTACTATTTTCAAGATTCTGGAAAGCAAAGTTCCTGTCTGACTGATTACAATGTAAATTTGTTGATTTGCACCTGCATTCATCGATAAGTACCTCGTAAATTTGTGTTACATAGTGTCTCCAATTGTCTATTATATCGTATATAGGAATAGAAATCTATATAAAACATAAAATATATTAAAAAAGTATAAAATATAAATAAAAAATAACACATGTGTTTCTGTTATAGGTAAAATATCACTTTTTTGTTAGGGAGGTGTTTGCATATTGTTAATGAAATATTAATTCGGGAAAAGGTGCTTATTTGTAATTCGGAGGGAAAAAGGAAGGAGTCCTATACCATTCCAAAGGCAGGTCGTTCGTCTTCAACTAAGTGCTAACTGCGACTAATTAACGCTCAGGAGAGCCTTCGCGTTAAAGTCTTAGTA